>NZ_JBILJQ010000058.1:0-34642 GCF_044377145.1 Aquimonas sp. | reverse complement strand
GGTTCGAAAGAGCCTTGGGCGAGTCGAAGAATCAAAATAGGTGAGCGATAGCAGGCTGAAGGTCCGAAAAAATCGGCTGGGGACCGCCCAGGGCTCAGTTGGTCGCGTTGTTCAGAGCTTCCCTAGGCAATGAAAACGAACTTATCAACAGAACGTATATTCGCGAACCTCCCAAGCTCACTGGAGTGGCCCACTTCGTTTTTGGGGAGGCTGGTTGAAGACTGCATTTGGGACAAAGAGCAGTTCTGGCGACTGCACCCAGCTCTGCTCACGGTAGCTGAGTCTGCACAAGCCTCTTCGGTTCTGGACAGAGAGCTGAGCCATGCCGTCATGAGGCTGCAGGCGCGTGTTCTGGGTGCATTATCGGCACACTACTGCTCTGATGATCTTTTCAAGATATCGAATCTTGCTGATCGAGAGCTCCGAGACTATGCGGAGCGATTCGAGCACGCAACACTTTCTGTTTTCTCAGGCGAAATCTTGCCAGAGTCGTCGTATGACTTGCAGAACCCCTTGCGTATTGAGACTTGACTGCGCCCTCAAAAGGACTCGCCGGTCTCAGCCTCCAGTCACTCCACAACCATCCCCAGTCTGCCGAGGTCTGCCCCAAACCCCACCCCTACCCCGCCAGATCTTGCAGCTGTGCCCATCCGCAGCCGCGTGACACCCTCCCGAAGTTCGGCTGCGTCCGCAGTCGACCTGACCAACTTCGTGAGGGGGCAGCCATGAGCAGGGAACTGGGGCGTCGTGATTTTTTGCTGGGGGCCGGTGCCGGTGTGGCGGCTGGGTTGGTCAGCCCGGGGCTGGCGCATGCGCTGCAGGGCGAACCGGCGGCGGCTGAAGCCGCGGCGGTGCGTACGCGGCGCAATGTAGTGGGCTCGGGGGCGATGGCGGATCTGGATGCGCTGCGCCGGGGCGTGGCGGCGATGAAGGCGTTGATCGAACGCGACCCCAAGGACCCACGCGGCTGGGTGATGCAGGCCTATCTGCACGGCAACTGCAGCGCCTTCACCTTTTGCCAGCACGGCACCTGGTTCTTTGCGCCTTGGCATCGGGTGCTGCTGTTCTACTTCGAGCAGCTGATTCAGCACTTCAGCAACAAGCCTGATTTCGCCCTGCCCTACTGGGACTGGAGCAGCGCGCACAGCGTGCCGGCGACGTTCTACGGCAGTGCGCTGGACGACAGCGTCAGCATCCGCGGCAGCTGCAGCGGCGCGCCGACCGCGGGGCGCGGGCGGGGCGAGAAGGAGTCGTTCTCGAAGACCGACCTCGACACCTATGTCGGCCCGGCGGTGGTGTCGCGCATCCAGTCCAACCCCGACTTCGCCAGCTACGGTGGCGCACAGCGCGGCGGTGGCGAGCTGGAGCGTACGCCGCATAACTTCATCCACCGTTGGGTGGGCGGGCCCAAGCAGAGCAACATGGTGCAGTACTTCTCGCCGCTGGATCCGATCTTCTGGATGCACCACTGCAATATCGACCGGCTGTACTCCGACTGGCTGCAGCGGCCGGGCCACACGGCACCGGTGAAGGTGCCCGACTGGGCCAACAAAAGTTTCAACGACTTCTTCGATGCGCAGGGCAAACCCGCCGGCGGGCAGTGGACCTGCGGGGCGACGGTCGATTCCCGCGTGCTCGGCTATGGGTACGACAACCGCCTGCAGCTGCCAGCGAGCCTATCGGCGCAGGCTACGCGCCAGCCCGCGCTGAGTCTGCGCACGGTGACCACACTTACCGCCGAGCGCGCCGCCATCACGGGCGGCGTGGCGAGCTACAGCGTCGCAGCGGTCACCCGCGCCGAAGACAAGCAGTTGCTCAATGCCGCCGCGGTGGCGCCGCGCCACTACCAGGTGCGCCTGACCCTGCGCGGGCTGAAAACACCGCAGGCGCAGAACACCGGCGTGCACATCTTCATGGGCGGCGGCATCGATGCTTCGGCCGATGTCGGCAGCCCCGGCTACGTCGGCAGCATCACGTTTTTTGACGGCCATGGTGGAGGTGGCAGCGGCCACGACCATGCCGGCCACGGCGATGGCGCGGTGGTGCTGAATGCGACCGATGCCTACCAGAACCTGTACGGCGCCGGCGGCGTGCCGGAGGGCGAGGCCCTGCGCATCAGCCTGCTGACGCGCGCGCTGTATGCGGGCGTGGACAGCTTCGGCGAAGTGGAGGAAGTGCAGCCCGATCAGATCGAGATCGAGCTGCTGGCGTTCGGCGACGCGTAGGGTTGATGGTCAGCGGCGCTGTGGTGTCGCGGGGCGCGGGTGTGCGTCCAGCCGAACGTGTGGTGGGCTCGCAGCGTGCTTTAGCTCTGCGCGCACTGCTGGCATTGAACATCAGCTGCAGCCCAGTCCGTGCTCACTTGCCACGCTTGCGAGTGCTGGCGCCGCCGCCACTGCAAGGAGCGCAGCGCAGGCACGGGCTGTCGACGCTGCGCGCGCAGCCCGGGCGTATGCTCGCCGCAGCCGACATCGGAGCGAAACATGCGCCTGTTCCCGCTGCTCGCCACGCCCCTGCTCGCGGCCTGCGCCGTCAGCGGCATGCAGGCCCCGGCCGTGCAGCTCGGCGCGCAGCCGGTCCGGCATGTGATCCAACTCGATGCCGCGCTACGCGATTGCCTTGTTCGCAGCCTGAGCGACGGCACCACGCCGGTGCTGCGCCTGCATCTGGAATCGATCCACGCTGAGCAAACGCGATCACTGAAAGGCGTGCGCGTGCTGCTCGGCCCGGCCGATGCTGAACTCTCAGACGCCCCCGACGGCGCCCATGCGCTCGGCGCCTTCGTGCTGGGCTTGAGCCCCGGCGAATCCCAGGTCTGGAACCTTGGCCCCCTGCTGATGAAGCAATGGAGCGCGGGCGAGCGCGCGTGGTCGCAGCATGGAAGCCTTCAGCTGCGCTTTCTGCCGGAGCCCTGGGACGGCATGCAGCTGGATGCTGCCTTCCGGCTCGATATCGGACGCGTGCGGGTGGAAGCGTCTGGCTGTGCTGAGGGTTAGCCGCTGGCCGAGCATGCTCGGCTCTTCGGGATTCGGGATTCGGGATTCGGGAAGCGGGAAGCGGGAATCGGGATTCGGAAAGCGGATTTCGCGCAGGCCTCGGCTCTTGCTCAGGCTCGCGGATGCAAGCTCAGCCGTTCCCGCATCTCATCCGCCGGGCATCACCGCCGCCGTCGTGACCCCTGCTGCTCGCGCTGTTTCACCACCTTGCGCGCCTGTTCGAGTTCGCCCTGGAGCTTGCGGTAGTTGCCAAGCGCGCCGGGGTCGAGGGTGTCGTTGTCGAGCGCGGCCTGGACGGCGCAGCCGGGTTCACGTTCGTGCTGGCAGTCGCGGAAGCGGCAGGTCTGGGCCAGGGCTTCGATGTGGTCGAAGCCGGTGCGATCCAGGGTCTCCTCGCCGGTGAGCTTGAGCTCGCGCATGCCGGGCGTGTCGATCAGGCAGCCCCCGCTGGGCAGGCGCAACAGGGCGCGGTGGGTGGTGGTGTGGCGGCCGCGGCTGTCGTTGGCGCGCACCGTATTGGTTTTCTGCCGCTCGATGCCGAGCAGGGAGTTGGTCAGGGTCGATTTGCCGGCGCCGCTCGAACCCACCAGCACGGCGGTCACGCCGGGGCCGAGCAGCGGGTGCAACACCTTGACGCTGTCCAGCGAGCGCGCGTTGAGTGAGATCAGCCGCGCGCCGGCGGCCTGCAATGATTCGACCGCATCCAGTGCCATCTTGGCGTTGTCACTGCCGCACTGGTCGGACTTGGTGAATACGAACACGGCCTCTGCACCGGAGCCGCGCACCAGCACCAGGTAGCGCTCCAGCCGGCGCGGGTTGAAGTCACCGTCGAGCCCGCAGACCACCAGCACCAGGTCGATGTTGGCGGCGATCAGCTGCTGCTTGTAGTGCTCGCCGGCCGCTGCTCGCTTGAGCACGCCGAAGCGCGGCAGCCAGTCGAGAATCAGATCCTCATCGTCTTTCAGCCGCACCCAGTCGCCGACCGCCGCGCGCTGTTCGGGCGGGAAGTTGCCGCGGGTCCACGGCGCCGGCGCCTGCGCGGTGAGTTCGCGCTCGCCGTCGTCGACGACATAACCGGAACGGTGCTGTTCGGTGACGCGCGCCAGCCGGCCTTCGGTGGCCGCGGCCAGGGCCACGGCTGCCGGCGCGTCTTCGCGCCAGCCCATGCTGCGTAGACGGGCCAGCCGTTCGGGATCAATGATCATCCGGCGGATTCTACGTGCAGCGCCGGGCGCGTGCCCTCACCGCAGTTTGATCCGCCCGCCGCCACTGTGAAGGCTCACCCCAGGCTGGACTCTCCGAATGCAACTCGCGCGCATCACACTTTGGCTGGCTGGGCTGTCGTTTATGGGCTTCGGCCTGGCGTTCTTGATCGCCCCGCTGCAGACCCTGGCGTCGACCGGCATCGAGCTGTCCGGTGCGCTCGCCGCCGCCGAGCTTCGGGCCTTCTACGGCGGCTTGGAGCTGGGCTTGGGGCTGCTGATTCTGGCGGCAGACTTACGCCCGGAGTCGCGGCGCTATGGCCTGATCCTGACCGCTGCGGCCTTCGGCAGCATCGGCCTTGCGCGCGCGGTCGCGATGGGGATCGGCGCGGTTGCCTCGCCCTTCCTGTGGTTCGCGCTGTCGACCGAGCTGCTGCTGGCTGTGCTGGCGCTGCTGTCGCTGCGCCGATTGCCGCCTTTGAGTCGCGGGTACGCGGCGCGGACTTAAGTGCTGATCGGCGGTCGCCGCGCGCAAACGTCGGCGATCCACTGCTCAGCCGGCTGCGGCCGCGCAAACAGATAGCCCTGCAGGTGATCACAGCCGGCGTCGCGCAGGAACTCCGCCTGCTCACGGGTTTCGACGCCTTCGGCGACCACACACAGACCCAGGCTGCCAGCCATGGAAATGATCAGGCGCACGATCGCGCAGTCGTTGGCGTCCTCCGGCGTGTCCTTGACGAAGCTGCGGTCGATCTTGAGCTGGAACAGCGGCAGTTGCTTCAGATAAGACAGGCTGGAGAAGCCAGTGCCGAAGTCATCGATGGCAAACCGGACCCCGAGCTCGGCCAGCGTGCGCATGCGTTCCACCGCCTGCACCACGTCATCGATCAACAGGTTCTCGGTGACCTCGAAAATCAACTGATGCGGGTCGGCGCCGGTGCGCGCCAGCAAGGCCTTCACCCGCTCGACGAAATCGGCCTGACGGAACTGTCGCGGGCTGACATTGATCGAGATCGGCAACGCGAATCCAGCGGCCGACAGCTGCACCGCGATCTCGCAGCCGCGGCGCAGCACCCATTCACCGATGCGCAGGATCGCACCGGATCGCTCGGCGGCGCCGATGAACTCGCCGGGCGCCAGCAGCCCGCGCTCCGGGTGCTGCCAGCGCAGCAGCAGCTCGGCGCCGATGCACTCGCCTGCGCAATCGAATTCTGGCTGGGCGAACACGGCGAACTCGCTGCGGTCGAGCGCGTGCTTGAGTTCAAGCTCCAGCTGCACGCGACTGCTGACCTCGCCGCGCATGTCGGCGCTGTAGAACGCGATCTGGCTGCGCCCAGCGGACTTGGCCCGATACAGGGCGGTGTCGGCTTCACGCAGCACGTCGTCGGCGCTGTCGCCGAAGCGCGGGAACAGGCTCACCCCGAAGCTGGCGCCGGCGCTGTGGATGCGCTCATCCAGCACCACCACCTCTTCCAGCGCCAGGCGCAGGCGCTCGACCATCCGCAGCGCGGCGTGTTCGGCGTCTTCCAGCGAATACGCCAGCTGCGGCAGCAGCAGCAGGAACTCGTCGCCACCGGGCCGCGCCACGGTGTCGGCACCGCGGACCAGGCCACCCAGGCGCTGCGCCACCGTGCTCAGCAAGCGGTCGCCGAAGGCATGGCCGCGCGCATCGTTGACGCCTTTGAAGTCGTCCAGGTCGATCAGCACCAGGGCGCCAAAGCCGCCGTCGTCATTGGCCTGCTGCAGGCTGCGGGTCAGGCGCTCTTCGAGCAGACGCCGGTTCGGCAGGGCGGTCAGCGGATCGAAGAAAGCCAGAAATTGCGCCTGCTGCTCGGCGGCCTTGCGCACACTGATATCGGTCAGGCTGCCGACCATGCGCAGCGCAGCGCCGGCCGCATCGCGCTCGACCACGCGACCGCGATCGGCCACCCAGATCTCGACACCGTCGGCGCGCAGCAGGCGGAACTCGGCCGCGTAGCCGGCGTCCTGCTCCAGCCCGGCCTGCACCTTGGCCACCACGTCGGCGCGATCCTCCGGATGCAGGAATTCGAGGAACAGGTCGCGTTGATGGGTGAGCTGCACCGGCTCGATGGCGAGGATCTCGCACCAGCGGGCGTTGTTGTGGACGCGGCCATTGCCGAGGTCCCAGTCCCAGATGCCCTCGCCGGTCGCCGCCAGCACGTGCGACAGGCGCGCCTCGCTTTCGCGCAGCGCGGCCATCGCGCGATTGCGCTCGCCGAGGTCGATGTCGACGCAGAACAACTCGGGCTGGCCGTCGGCGTTCTCCAGCAGGGCATGCGCCGAGAACACAGGCACCGGCCGGCCCTGCTTGTCGCACAGCTCCAGTTCGGCGGAAGGAATCGGCGCGCCGCCGCGCAGCCAGACTTCGATCTCGAGCTTGACCGGTTCACGCATGTCCGGCGGCAGGATCAGGTCTTCCAACTGCTGGCCGATCGCCTCCTCAGCGGTGTACCCGTACAGACGCTCGCTGGCCGCGTTCCACAGAAACACCCGCCGCTCACTGTCGTAGCCCTGCACGGCGATGCTGTCCATTCGCTCCAGCAGCGCGCGCAGACGGCCCTCCGAGAGGCGCAACAACTGCTCGGCCTGGCGACGCTCGCTGATATCGAACAGCAGGCTGGTCCAGACCGTGGAGCCATCGTCGCGGCGGGTCGGCAGGCCCCGCCCCTGCAGCCATTTGGTCTTGCCCGATGGGGTGGTGATCCGCCACTCGTGCACACCGGGCTGCTGCAGACGCGCGCTGTTGGCGATCGATGCGCGCAGGGCTTCAAGGTCTTCCGGCCAGACAGCCGCCCACATGGCAGCCGCGTCGTGCCCGAACTGCTGCGGCGAGAGCTCATAGATCTCGCACAGCCCCGGGCTGACCTGCAGCACACGGTCGCTGCCGTCGGGCAATAGCACGTAGCGGAACAGCGCGCCGGACAGAATGTCCGCCACCTCCGACAGCGCCAGCCTCACCTCGGGCGTCAGCGCGGCGGCGTCCAGCCCGTCGCCCTCGATCCGTTCGCCTGGGGGCACGTTGTGGGTTCCTGCGCAAGGGTGGACTCGGAGCATGCAGGATTCGCGCCGCAAGCTCCATGTCGATAATTCTTCTTAACGATTCCGTGCAGCGCCTGCTTGGGAACCGGCATGCTGAGCAGCCCTTCCCGCAGTGGAGTACCGATCCATGGAACACCGTCAGCTCGGCCGTTCCGGCCTGAAAGTCCCCGTACTGAGCTTGGGCACCGGCACCTTTGGCGGCGTCGGCGAGTTTTTCGGCCGCTGGGGCGCCACCGATGTTGCCGAAGCCCGGCGCATGCTCGACCTGTGCCTGGCGCACGGCGTCAATTTTTTCGACACCGCCGACATCTATTCGGCCGGGGCGGCCGAGGAGATCCTTGGCGAGGCCCTGCGCGGGCGCCGCCACGAGGCCCTGATCGCCACCAAGGCGACCTTCAGCATGGGCACCGGCCCGAACGACAAGGGCAGCTCACGGCATCATCTGATCCGCGCCTGCGAGGCCAGCCTGAAACGGCTCGGCACCGACTACATCGACCTGTATTTCATGCATGGCTTTGATGCGCTGACGCCCGTCGACGAAACCCTGCGCGCGCTCGACGACCTGACCCGCGCCGGCAAGATCCGCTACCTCGGCTGCTCGAATTTCTCCGGCTGGCAGGTGATGAAGGCACTGGCGACCTCGGAGCGCGAAGGCCTGAATCGTTATGTCTGCTACCAGGGCTACTACTCGCTGATCGGCCGCGACTACGAGTGGGAGCTGATGCCGCTGTCGCTGGATCAGGGTGTCGGCACCATGGTCTGGAGCCCGCTGGGCTGGGGCCGCTTGACCGGCAAGATCCGCCGCGGCGCGCAGCCGACCGAGGGCCGCATCGCGGCCGGCGGCGATGTCGGCGGCCCGCCGATCGACAACGAGTTCGTCTATGGTGTGGTGGATGCGCTGGACGCCGTCGCGGCGGAAACCGACAAGACCGTCGCCCAGGTCGCGCTGAATTGGCTGCTGCAGCGGCCCGGCGTGGTCAATCTGGTGATCGGCGCACGCACCGAAGAGCAGCTGCTGCAGAACCTTGGTGCGGTCGGCTGGGCGCTGTCAGCCGAGCAGGTCAAACGGCTGGATGCCGCCAGCCAGCGCACGCCGATCTATCCGTACTGGCATCAGCGCAGCTTCGACGAGCGCAACCCGAAGCCAACCACTTGGTAAGCGATCGGCCGCGGCGGATGAAGCGCCGCCGCGGCCAAGCCGCTCAGCTGGCGCGGCGGCGTAGGTAGTTGAGCAGGTCGATGCGGGTGATCAGGCCGAGGAATTTGTCACCGTCCATCACGATCACCACATGGCCGCGCTGGAACACCGGCAGCAGGCTCTCGACCGCGGAACGCACGTCGACCTTGTCGAGGCTGCTGATCATCGCGGTCGACACCGGATCGCGGAAGCGCGCCTCGTCGCCATAGACGTGCAGCAATACATCCGACTCATCGACGATGCCGACCAGGCGCTCGCCTTCCATCACGGGCAGCTGCGAGACGTCGTAAAGCTTCATCCGCTGATAGGCCACGGTCAGCGCGTCGGTGGGCGCGATCACCACGGTGTCGCGCTGGGCGTACGGGCGCAGGATCAGATCGCGCAGGTCGCCGTACTGCGGGCGCTCCAGGAAGCCGTTGTCGAGCATCCAGTAGTCGTTGTACATCTTCGACAGGTACTTGTTGCCGGTGTCGCAGACGAACATCACCACGCGCTTGGGCGTGGTCTGCTCGTGGCAATAGCGCAGCGCGGCGGCCAGCAGGGTGCCGGTGGATGACCCGCCGAGAATGCCTTCCTTCGCCAGCAGCTCGCGGCCGGCGTGGAAGCTGTCGCGGTCGGACACCGCGTAGGCCTTGGTGACATGGGTGAAGTCCGAGATCGGCGGCAGGAAATCCTCGCCGATGCCTTCGACCATCCAGCTGCCCGACTTCGTGCTCAGCGTGCCCTCGTTGATGTACTGGGTCAGGATCGAACCGACCGGATCGGCCAGGATCAACTCGACCTCGGGCGCGGCCTTCCTGAAGAAGCGCGACAGCCCGGTGACGGTGCCGGAGGAGCCGACGCCGAACACGATCGCGTCCATGTCATGCCCCATCTGCGCCCAGATCTCCGGCCCGGTGCCCTCCTCGTGCGCGCGCGGGTTGTCCTCGTTGCCGAACTGGTTGATGAAGTAGGCGCCGGGGGTCTCGGCGGCGATCTGCGCGGCCAGGTCCTGGTAGTACTGCGGGTGGCCCTTGGCCACGTCGGACCGGGTCAGCACGACCTCGGCACCCATCGCCTTGAGATTGAAAATCTTCTCGCGGCTCATCTTGTCGGGCACCACCAGGATCAGCTTGTAGCCCTTCTGCTGCGCGACCAGGGCAAGGCCGATGCCGGTGTTGCCGGCGGTGCCTTCAACCAGGGTGTCGCCGGGCTTGATCCGGCCGGCCTTCTCGGCGGCCTCGATCATGGTCAGGCCGATACGGTCCTTGATCGAACCGCCGGGGTTCATGGCTTCGAGCTTGAAGAACAGCTCGCAGCAACCGGTATCAAGATGCTGGGCGCGAACCATCGGCGTGTTGCCGATCAGCTCGATGACGCTGTTGTAGATGGGCATGGGGGCGCGGCCGGATGGCCGTTCTGCAGTGGATGTGGCGGTGATGATAGGTGAAGCGGAGATTCGGGATTCGGGATTCGGGATTCGGGAGCGGCGAGCATCGCGCAATCCATAGGGTGGGTCTTGACCCACCGAGGCCGCCATCGCATCGCGTGTTCCGTGTTGCGCATCGGAACCCCACACAGCAGCGACTGATGCCGGGCACCGCAGCGCGGCCCAACACCGGGGCGAGGGTGGAGCTCCGGTGGGTGGAGACCCACCCTATGGGCCGAGCTGCGTAGGTTGGGCCAAGCGCAGCGCGGCCCAACGGCGAAGGCTCGACGCTCGACGCACTCTCCAACACCACGGACGAGGCGGCCTGCGAGCCCGCGACGTTGGGTATCGCCTGCGGCTCCACCCAACCTACACACAGCCTGCTTTGCGCGGCTGCGTAGGTTGGGCCAAGCGCAGCGCGGCCCAACACCGGGGCGAGGGTGGAGCTCCGGTGGGTCGAGACCCACCCTATGGGCCGGCAGAACCCCGAGCGCTGCGCTACAGGACCACCAGCACAGCCAACACCGCAAACAGCACTGCCGCCGCATAGCGCGCCGCCTTCAGCGGCAGCCGATGCGCGAACTTCGCGCCCAGCGCCACTACCGGCACGTTCGCCAGCAGCATGCCGATCGTGGTGCCGATCACCACCATCACCAGCTGCTCGTACTTGGCCGCCAGCAGCACGGTGGCGATCTGGGTTTTGTCGCCCATCTCGGCGATGAAGAAGGCAATGGTGGTTGCGATGAAGGGCCCGAAGCGCGGCTTCGGCGCGTCTTCTTCGTCGAGCTTGTCGGGGATCAGCACCCAAATCGCCATCGCCGCCAGCGATGCCACCAGAACCCAGCGCAGGGCGGATTCCGGGATGTGTGATGCCGCCAAGGTGCCCAGCCAGCCGGCCAGCGCATGGTTCAGCAGGGTAGCGACCAGGATGCCCCAGGCGATCGGCCAGAAGCGCCGGTAGCGCGCCGCCAGAATCAAGGACAGCAGTTGCGTCTTGTCGCCGATTTCAGCGATGGCGACGGCGAAGGTGGAGAACAGCAGGGCTTCCATTCGGAGATCTCGTGGGTGAGGCCGGGTCGATGCAGGCACGCCGACAGACTCCGCACCCGGCCCGGGGCGACGCCTGCCAGCGGTCTCGTCATGCCCAGCCAGGATCACTCCGTAGCTGACTCCACGCGCCAGAGCCTGTCGGCCCAGTGTGTTGACGCGTGGTCACGCGGCCGTGGTGCTGCCCGCGTGCGACTACTCCCCGATGGGGTGGCGAAGTGTAGCCCTGTGCCGCTCCCGTCGATAGCGCGAGCACGACTGGAGCCATGGCTCGGTACGTAGCGGCCGCGGCTCACGTGCTGCGGCGCGCAGCTCGACATCGCGCGGCTGCACCTGGCCCGTTCAGCCGCGGCCGGAGCCATGAGATCTCACGGAGATCCGAACGGGTGATCTTCTGGAGGCATCGACGGGTCAGCGTCCGCACGCGGAACCCGGCGCCGACTCGCAGCCGCGATTGACCGCCGCCTTGTCACCCCGGCTTCACTGCCCTAACCTGCCCCGCCACATCCGCAGGCGGCCCACGGCTTCCGCGGCACCACTACTTCTGGCGGCCGCCGTGCCGCCCGCTTGCACGTCGCGGCCGCGGCCGCCCGGGGGAAACACATGCTGCAGATCCTGTTCGGCCTGTTCGGCCTCGCCTGCCTGTTGGCCATCGCCTGGCTGTTCTCGGAAGCCAAGCGTTCGGTCAACTGGCGGCTGGTCGGCACCGGCATCGCCCTGCAGATCGTGTTCGCCTGCTTCGTGCTGCTGACGCCCTGGGGCGCGACCATATTCGGTGTGCTCAGCGAGGGTTTCGTCAAGTTGCTGGGCTACACCTCGCAGGGCTCGCAGCTGATCTTCGGCGACCTCGCCAAGGCCGAAACGCTGGGCTTCATCTTCGCCTTCCAGGTATTGCCGACGATCATTTTCTTCGCCGCCTTCATGGGCGTTCTGTACCACCTCGGGGTGATGCAGGCGGTCGTCAAAGGCATGGCCTGGGTGATCACCAAACTGATGCCGGTGTCCGGCGCGGAAACCCTGTCGGTGTGCGCCAATGCCTTTATCGGCCAGACCGAAGCGCCACTGGTGGTGAAACCCTACGTGTCGAGCATGACCCGCTCTGAGCTGCTGACCCTGATGATCGGCGGCATGGCCACGATCGCGGGCGGCGTGCTCGGCGCTTACGTGATCATGCTCGGCGGCACCGACCCGGTGGCCCAGGCACAGTTCGCCAAGCACCTGCTGACCGCCAGCATCATGGCCGCACCGGCAACCCTGGTGATCGCCAAGATCCTGTGCCCGGAAAGCGGCACACCGGTGACCTTGGGCAAGGTCCAGGTCGAGGTCGAAAAGACCACCGCGAATGTGATCGATGCCGCCGCTTCAGGGGCGTCCGAGGGCCTCAAGCTGGCGCTCAATGTCGGTGCCATGCTGCTGGCATTCACCGCCCTGATCGCGCTGCTGAATGCGCCGATCGGCTGGCTGGGCGAGATCAGCGGCCTGGCCGGCTGGCTCGGCAAACCGGTCGATCTGTCGGTGCTGCTGGGCTACGTGCTGGCGCCGATCGCCTGGATCATCGGCGTGCCGTGGGCGGATGCCACCACCGTCGGCGGCCTGATCGGCACCAAGGTGGTGCTGAACGAGTTCTTCGCCTACGCGCAGCTGGCCGAGGCCAAGGCCGGTTTGTCGGAGACCTCGATCATCATCGCCACCTATGCGCTGTGCGGCTTCGCCAACTTCAGCTCGATTGCGATCCAGATCGGCGGCATCGGCTCGCTGGCGCCGGAGCGCCGCGGTGATCTCGCACGTTTCGGCCTGAAGGCGGTGCTGGGCGGCTCGCTGGCGACCTTCATGACCGCCACGATCGCAGGCGTGCTAACCCAACTGGCGGGCTGATCCATGGCCGCACGCGTGGTCGTCGTCGGCAGCTACAACCAGGACATGGTCTGGCGCACCGCGCGGTTTCCGGTGCCCGGCGAAACCCGTCTCGGCGCCTTCGACACCGGCCCGGGTGGCAAGGGCTTCAATCAAGCGATCGCCTGTGCGCGCCAAGGCGCGGCGACTCACTTCATCGGCGCGCTGGGTGATGACGCGCTGGCCCGCGGCATGCGCGAGCTGGCGCTGAGTGAAGGCCTGGCCCTGCACTGCGAAACGCATACGGGCCTTTCCACTGGCACCGCTGCGATCCTGGTCGAGGACAGCGGTCAGAACCTGATCGTGGTCGGCCCGGGCGCCAATGCCGCGCTCAGCGTGGCCCACATCGAATCGCAGGCGGCGGTCATCCGCGCCGCGCGGGTGCTGGTGACCCAGCATGAGGTCAACCACGCGGCCTCGCTGGCGGCGCAGAAGATCGCCCGCGCCGCCGGCGTGCTGTGCATGCACAATCCGGCGCCGCCGGTGGATGCGCGCGATCTGGAACTGGTCAAGGGCGCCGACCTGATCACGCCAAACGAGACCGAGTTTGTTCAGCTGCTGAATCTGCGTGGTCTGGATGCGCCACCGGCCGACGCACTGGCCGATCTCAACGATGCCGAGCTCCACGCGCTGTGCCGACAGCTTCAGGTGGGCAGCGTGGTGATCACCCTGGGGGCGCGTGGCGCCTTCGTCTCGCACGTCGGGAGCCTGTTACGCAGCGACGCAACAAGCCACTACCGCAGCGCACCCGAGCGCGTGCAGGCGGTCGACACCACCGGCGCCGGCGATGCCTTCAGCGGCGCACTGGCGGCAGCGATGGCAGGCGCGCCCGATGCGCCATTCGCCGATGCAGTACGCCAGGCCGGACGCGTGGCCGCGCTCTCCACCGAGCGCCACGGCGCGGCGCTGGCGATCCCGCGGCAGGATGAAGTCGAGCGTCGCTTCAAGGTCTGAGCCCAGCAGTGAGGTTTCGCTCACGCCGCGCGCGCACCGCTCGGCCAAGGGTCCTGCCAAAGCGCTACGATTGCCGACTTACGCGCCGCCCCCGACCGTCTCGACCCTCAGGACACCTTTGAATGAACGGATTTGCCCCCGCGGCCGAGGCCGCGCACGCCTGCCCGCTGATCGCCACCACCGCCGAAACACTGCCGGCGCTGCTGGCCGAACTCGGTGACAGCGCGCTGCGCTGGGCGCAGGCGCAGGGCTTTACCGGCGCGGCCGGCGCGACCCTGCTGCTGCCGGCAGAGAACGGCGCTTTTGGCGCGGTGCTGGTGGGCGTCAGCCAACGCAGTGACCCTTGGGCACTGGCCGGACTGCCACTGAGTCTGCCGGAGGGCGTGTACGCACTGGACGCGCGCGGGCTACAGCTGGAGCGCGCCGCGGCCCTGACCGGCTGGGGACTTGGCAGCTACCAGTTCAACCGCTATCGCAAGCCGGTGCGGCCGGCCGCACGGCTGGCGCTGGATATCGGCGACCCGACCCTGGCTGAAGCCGCCGCCCTGCTGCGCGCCAGTCTGCTGACACGCGATCTCGTCAACACGCCGACCGAGCACATGGGCCCGGAGCAACTGGAGAACACGGTGCGTACGCTGGCGCAGGCGCAGGGCGCCCGCTTCAGCAGCATCGCCGGCGACGCCCTGATCAGCGACAACTTCCCGGCCATCCATGCGGTGGGCCGCGCCAGCCATCGCGAGCCGCGCCTGATCGAGCTGAACTGGGGCGACCCGAGCCACCCCAGGCTGGCGATCGTCGGCAAGGGCGTGTGCTTCGATACCGGCGGGCTGGACATGAAGCCCGCCGATGGCATGCGCCACATGAAGAAGGACATGGGCGGCGCCGCGCATGCGATCGCGTTGGCCCAGGCGATCATGAGCCTGCAGCTACCGGTGCACCTGCAGCTGCTGATTCCGGCGGTCGAGAACGCCATCGCGGCGAACGCCTACCGGCCCGGCGAGGTCATCAGAACCCGCGCCGGATTCAGCGTGGAGATCGACAACACCGATGCCGAAGGCCGCATCGTGCTGTGCGACGCGCTCACCTACGCCGCCGAAGGCAAGCCCGACCTGATCATGGATTTCGCCACCCTGACGGGCGCCGCACGCATCGCCCTGGGTCCCGACTTGCCGGCGCTGTTCACCAACCGCGACGACCTCGCTTCCGACTACCTGGCCGCCGGTGAGGCGCAGTCCGATCCACTGTGGCGGATGCCGCTGTGGCGGCCCTACTTCAGCTACCTGAAGTCGGGCATCGCCGACTTCGCCAATGCCGGGCCCTCACGCATGGCCGGCTGCATCACCGCCGCGCTGTACCTGGACCGCTTCGTCGATGCCGGCCGGCCCTGGACGCATGTCGATGTCTACAGCTGGAATGACAGCGACCGCCCCGGGCGTCCTGCCGGCGGCGAGGCACAGGGCCTGCGCGCGGCCTACACATTTCTCGAACAGCGCTACCGGCGCTGAGATTCACGCGGCTTGATCGCCACACTTGCGCAGACTGCGCACCCCGTCCACCCCTGACAGACCCATAGCCCCATGAGCCAGCCCGCCGACCGTTCCGATGCGATGCTCGAAGCGCTGCGCATTCCGCGCGGTGAAGGCGGACCCCGCAAGCGCCGTCGGCGCTGGCCGCTGGTGCTCGGCCTGTTGGCGGCCGCGGTGGGCGGCGCAGTGGCGTTCGGCACGCTGCGCGCACCCGAAGTGGAAACCACTACGGCACGCAGCGCCGCTGAAGCAGGCCCGGCCTCGCTGCTGGATGCCTCCGGCTTCGTAACGCCACGTCGCATTGCGACCGTGTCGTCGAAGATCACCGGCCGCGTGCTGGAAGTGCTGATCGAAGAAGGCCAGCGGGTTGCGGCCGATGAGCTGCTGGCCCGGCTCGATCCGGTCGATGCTGCCGCCCAGCGCAATCTGGCTGCGGCCCAGCTGGATTCCAGCCGCTCGCAGCTGGCAGAGGCGCGCGCTCAGCTCGTGTTTGCGGAAAGTGCGCTGAAGCGCCAGCAGGAACTGTTCGCGCGCCGGCTGACCGCCGACTCGGCGCTGGAACAGGCGCAGGTCGAGCGCGACGCGCGTTCAGCGCGACTGAGCGCCCTGCAGCGCGCCGTGGAAGTCGCCAGCAAGCAGCTCGACGTCGCCGAACTGAGCGTCACCAACACCGAGATCCGCGCGCCGTTTGCCGGCGTGATCGTGGCCAAGGCCGCGCAGCCCGGCGAGATGATCTCACCGGTGTCGGCCGGCGGCGGCTTCACCCGCACCGGCATCGGCACCCTGGTCGACATGGATTCGCTGGAGGTCAATGTCGACGTCAACGAGGCCTACATCGGCCGCGTGCAGCCGGGCATGCCGGTGGACGCCGTGCTGAACGCCTACCCGGACTGGAAGATCCCCGGCAGCGTGATCGCGATCGTGCCGACCGCCGACCGCAGCAAGGCGACCGTCAAGGTGCGCATCACGCTCGACAGCAAGGACAGCCGCATCGTCCCTGACATGGGCGTACGCGTGAGCTTCCTCCAGGCACGCGCCGCCGACGCGCCGCCGCTGCAGGGCGTGCTGGTGGCCGAGCGCGCGGTGGTGCTGGCAAAGCCGGAAGCTGCCGTCGAAGCAGCCGCCAGCGAGGCACCCGCCAGCGCCGACCTCAGCGCCCGCGGCCACGTGTTCGTGGTCGACGGCGAGCAAGTGAGGCGGGTCGAGGTTGAGCTCGGCGAGCTGCGCGACAGCGATCGCCATGTGCTGAAGGGCGTGAGCGCCGGCGATGTGCTGGTGCTGGCGCCGCCAGCGGCGCTGCAGGACGGCGGCCGCATCCGACTGAAGGCGCGCTGAGATGGCAGCGACGCCGCTGGTGCAGATCCGCCAGCTGACCAAGGTCTATGTGCGAGGCAGCCAGCGGGTCGAGGTGCTGCACGGCATCGATCTCGATATCGCCCAGGGCGATTTCGTCGCCCTGATGGGGCCGTCCGGTTCTGGCAAGACCACCCTGCTCAACCTGATCGGCGGCATCGACACGCCGAGCTCGGGCGTGCTGAAGGTCGGCGGCGAGCGCATCGAGAGTTTCAGCGCCGACGAACTCGCCGGCTGGCGTGCGGAAACGGTCGGCTTCATTTTCCAGAGCTACAACCTGATGCCAGTGCTGTCGGCGCAGAAGAACGTCGAGCTGCCCTTGTTGTTGACCGACTTCGGCGCCGCCGAACGCGCTCGCCGCGCCAAGATCGCGCTGAAGCTGGTCGGCCTAGACGACCGCGGCGGACACAAGCCGAACGAACTCTCCGGCGGCCAGCAGCAGCGCGTCGCCATCGCTCGTGCGCTGGTGTCCGACCCCAAACTGCTGATCTGCGACGAACCCACGGGCGATCTCGACCGCCACACGGCAGATGAAGTGCTGACGCTGCTGCAGCGGCTCAACAGCGAGTTCGGCAAGACCATCATCATGGTCACCCACGACCCCAAGGCCGCGGAGTACGCGCGACGCACGGTGCATCTGGACAAGGGGACGCTGGTGGGAGTGCCGGGCTGAGAGAGCATGTGAGAGCCATCCGCCTACCGCGGCCGCCGCTGGATACCCTCGCCACGGCGTCTGGGTTCTTTCACACGCGCTGAGCGGAGCTTGCTCTGCTGCTGTTCGGGCTCAAGACCACCAAGGCTGCAGCCGGGCAAGCTCGGCTCTTCAGGCAGACTCAATCCCACGTTGAGGGGCACCTGACGCACGAAGGACGAGCACTTGGGCTGCTGCTTCTTGTCAGCGTCTCAGGCCTGTGTTGCACGCCGCGTGTGCCCATTGGCCACTGTTGCATACGTTTCTGTTGCTTGAGCGATGGCACGTGCGGACACCGTGCCGAGACCAGTGAGGACTCCCGCGAAGCTGAGCGACAAAGCGATGTCGACGAACCGGTCGCCAGCGTGCCATTCAGTGGATCGACCATTCCCCACTCGGCGGACCGACCCTCCTATGCGCTCGTCTTCAGTCAGAGCAGGCACTCGAGTGCCTGCTCTGACTGTACTCAAGGGTGGTGCGGTTGATCGCCCAAGTGCAGACGCCGATGCTCGACGTACCTGATCTCAGTTGCAGTTCCTGAAGGTGGGGAGCTGGTCGTTGGTGATCCAGTACGCGAACTCGAACTCACCGCTTTCTTCAGTGGTCACAAAGATCGAACTGTGTTCGATCGCAAAGGCGTGGGTGTTGGTGCGCGCCTCCCGCCACCAGTCGCAGATCTGCTGCGCTTGCACCAGGGTCGAAGCGACTTGTGTCTGACGGTTGAAGTTGAATTCGGTCATGTGGATGCCCCTTGCCGGCACCTGCGGTGCAAGGCCCGGGTTTGCCAGATGGGTGCGCACGCGCTGGTAGAACGCCCCGGCCTTCGTCGAGTGGCGCCCGTTCCATGCATTGAGCGTGGTGCTGTCCCAATAGACATGCACGCCCACCTTGGCGGCATAGCGACTGATGTGATCACGCACCCAGTAGTCTTTGTACCAGGCCTCTGCCGTGCATTCCGACTGGTGCTCGTGACAGCCGGGCGTCAGGCCCGCATAGATCAGGGGAATGGAGTAGCCGACCGACTGTTGACCAAAGTAGAAGCCACGGAAGAAGTCGTTGTAGCGCGCCATGTTGATGCCCGGATTGAGATCGTAGAACAAGGTCTCGCCCTCGTGGTTGGGCTCGTTGGCCACTTCGATCCAGAGGTGCTGCAGCCTGAGGGTTGTCTGCAGATGCTGGAGCACGGGCGCCAGACGCTGCGCGAACAGGTGACCGCAGGCGTAGTCGGCCATCCCGGGACAGTCGGCAGGGGTCGGCCATGCACGCACGATCCAGGCTTTATGGTTGCCGGTCGCGGACGCGATGTGGGATAGGCGCTCACGCTGGCGATCCATCCACCAACTCTGAGAAGCGTCGCCGTGGTACGAGAATACGGAGGTCTTGACCGAATTGAAGTTGCCTACCGTGTTCAGGATGTCCAGATCACGAACGAACTTGTCGGACAGGTCTAGATTGCAGCCGGCGGGAGGTGCGTTGCCTCCCGGTACGCGGGCACACGCCCAAGAACTCGGAAACAGGTGGACGCCCCGATTGGTCAGCGCGCCGGGCACCTGCGCCAGACGCTGAATCTGCGCATTGCTGATCGACCGATCGTAGAACTTCACTTCGTCGATCCGGCCGTGGAGTGTGTTCCAGGCGGGGTAGCCGCCGATGGCGATGGGCCGATTGGAGGCGCGGATGGCGCCCGTCGCTACAAGCGATGCGACCCGCGTGCCGTTCACAAACACCTCCAGCATGGAGCCGTTGTATCGTCCCGTCAGGTGGGCCCATGTGTTCAGCGTGATTGGGCTGGTCGCTCGCGCCGTAAAGTAGCTGCCGCTGCTCAGCACCACGGTGAAAGCCGGCCGCCCTTCGTCCAGGCTCAGACCCCACGCGTCTGTTCCGTACCATTTGTTGACGATACTGCGCACGCCAGCACGACTGTGCTGGTTGACCCAGGCCGAGACCGTGATCTGCCCCGGATTCAACGCACCGGAGTTCTGTACGGTCACCAGGTCATCGATACCGTCAAACTGTGTCGCTTGCCCGAACCGCCCTCCGTTGACGCAGGCAGCACCCGCAGACAGGGTCACCGCCTTTGGATTCACCACTGCATGGTCCCAGCTTGTGCTTGCATCACATCGATCGAAGCTCCAGTAGCCGGTGGGCGCTGGAAAGGACACAAGCTCGGCATGCGTGGGTGCTGCTGCGAACAGCAGCCAGAGCATTGCCAGCATCGCTGGCGCAAAGCGTTTCATCAGTTTCATGACCACGTCTCCATGATTGGGGGCCAAGGCCCGGTTGGAAAGCCAAGCTTGATCTGCGCTGTCGACGCTGGCCGGTACCGACCCGGCGTCGCGCGCGCTTTGCCGCGCAACGCTGGATCGATACTCACGGCGGCGCAAACGTCCCGTCCAGGCTAACGAAATCCCCCCAGCTGCCCGACTGGTAGCCGAGCTGGAACAGCACGCCGTTCTGCCCCAGCACGATCGCGTGCAGGGTGCTTCCTTGGGCGGCGGCGACCGGCCCTGCGGTCAGATAGCCGCCGTGGTTGGTCCAGGCCTGCCAGCTGCCGCCGGCGCTGCTCTGAGCGATGCTGGCGAGCTGACTTTCGCTGCCCCGGGTAAACACCTCGATGCGGCCGCCGGCATGCACCACCGCCTTGGGGTAGGCGGTCAGCACGCCGCCGCGGCTCTCCCAGGGCAGCCAGCCGCCGCCAGGGCTGGTTTGCTTTCGGTGGCGCAGCGCGTGGTCGGTGCCGCGTACGAACACTTCGAGCCGGCCGTCGCTGTTGCGTACCACCGACGGGTGCGAGCTCAAACGGCCTTCAAGTGGCTCGTAGATGCCGAAACTGCCGCCGGCCGCGGTCTGCACGATCTGGAACAGGTTGTTGTCGAGCCCGCCGACGAACACCGCGACCCGGCCATCGCTGTTCAGCGCGGCCGCCGGGCCCCAGTGCAGCACGCCGCCGAGCGAGGTCCAGTCACGCCAGCTGCCAGCTGCCGAGTTCTGCTGGCGGGTACGCAGGCTGCCGTCGCTCCAGCGCACGAACACCTGCAGTTGACCATTGCTGTTTGTGACCGCCGCCGGTGCGGAACTGAGCTCTCCCTCCAGGCCGCTCCAGGCCTCCCAGCCGTCTTGGCCAACAACGGTCTGCCGCCGCGTGTAAAGCTTCTGATCGGTGCCGCGCACGAATACCTGTATCCGTCCATCGCTGTTGACGACGGCGCTCGGGCCGGAGGTCGCATTGCCGCCCAGAGACTGCCAATCGCCCCAGACGCCCAGACTGGTGCGCCGACGGTACCGCAGGGCGCCGCCGCTGGCGCGCGCGAACACGTACAGATCGCCGCCTGCGGTGATCGCCTCGGCCACATCGACGGGGCCCGGGTAGCGGTGCGGCTCGACCGAGAAGATCTCACCGCCCCAGCCATCGTTGCGGTAGGCCGAAACAAAGCCCCATTGGCCGGCGGCGTACTCGATCCGGTGCCACCAGTCGCCGCTGCCGGCATCGGCCACCACGCCCGAGGCCAGAAGGCGGTTGCCAGCCACCACTTGGCCGAGCACGGCGGCATTGCGGTTGGCCGAAACGCGCACATTGGCCTGGGCGTCTGGCCTTACCTGACCCGGAAAGGCCGGTCGCCGCTGGAACAAGGTCTGGATGGGGTTGAACCATCCCTGCTGGGTCGGGTTGTAGCCGCTGTCGGCATAGCCCGGGCCGGCGCAGCTGCCATTGCCAGGCCAGTTGCCGAAGCCGCGCACTTCGAAATGCAAATGGGTGTTGCCCACAGCATTCGGCCACGCAATGACCGTGCCCAGGCGGCTGCCGCGGTTAACGCGTTGGCCCTGCACCACCTGTGTGGTGCCCAGATGCCCGTACTGGCTGTAGAACTTCGGCCCGGTGCTCGGCGTGTGTTCCAGTACGATCACCCAGCCAGGGTAGTTGGCATTGAGCACGCAGTGGACCGTGCCGTCGGCAGTAGCGCGCACCTCGGCCCCGACGGTGGTGCCGCTGTTGTAGGACAGATCGAGTGCCGCGTGCAGGCGGTTGCCATAGCTGGAGTTACTGTTGGCGAAGTTCTGCATCACCCGGACGTTGTAACCGGGCACGAACTGTTCGTCCTGCATCTGGCCCATCGGCCAGTCGAGCGCGACCCCGCCGGGCGGGTCGGCCGCCTGCACGACCCCCGCCGCGAACACCAGCAGCCAAACCAAACCACGCGTCCAGCGCGTTTCCAGAACGGTAAAACACACAGCGCAACACGACATGGCGCACTCCTGACTGGTGGTGGACCAGCGCAGGCTAGGTGTCACTTCAACCTCTGTCCTGACCATCGCCTGACCATGCCCGACGCCTTTCTGACTACGTCGGCCAAGCGGCTCCGTGGCTGGATCGTTGCCTGTCGGATCTGACAGGCCCCCAGCGCCGGGGAAGGCCTGCTGACGAAAGAAGCCGGCACCGACGATCCGCTCTGTCGCAAAACTGTCGTGCGCTTTGCGGGTGACTCACCTACGATGCCTGTCCATGCCATGCGACTTGTCTACCTGCCCCCGATGAGGCTGCCGTTGCTTCAAGCCCCGACGGATCTGTATCCCGCCGCTGCATCCGTGCCCGCGCGATCGAACTGCCGCGAGCATCGTCTGGACTTCGCCCCACACGGGCAGCAGCTGCGCCAGCGCGCGCAGCGCGTCCGACCCTGCTCACGCTCCTGCCACTTCGAGCCCTGATGTCGGCGGCATCTGGCCCAGGTTTGCGTCCGCTGCCGCGCGGAATCACCGACGAGCCACCCATGCCTTCGCAGCCGAGCCCGTTTGCCGATGTCGCGTTGTCGCTGGGCCCCTACCGGGTGCAGCCACGCGAACTGCTGCTGCAGGGACCGCAGCACTCGGTGCGATTGGAGCCGCGGGTGATGCAGGTGCTGCTGTGCCTGGGGCGACATGCGGGCGCGACGGTGACTCGCGAGGAGCTGCTCGCGGACGCCTGGCCCGGCATGGTGGTCAGCGATGACGCCGTGCATCGGGCGATCTCCAAGCTTCGAAACGCGTTGGCAGCGGTCGGCGATGGGCTCGCCGTAGAGACGGTTCCGCGGGTCGGCTATCGGCTGCGGCTGCCGCGCATTGCCACGGATCCAGCGATGCAAGAAGGCGCGACCGGCGAACTCATCGGGTCCGCATCCGAAGCCGAGTCCGCTTCAGCGCAGCCACCAGCGGCGACAGGTGTCGGGCCGGTGAACTCGATGTCCTGGCACGACCGTAGCGGTGTTCGCGGGCTCGCGCTGATCGCCGCGCTGATCGCCCTTGGCCTTGGCGTGTGGTGGCGCTGGCCTCCGGCCCGCGAAGTTCCGCCGCAACCGACACCGCACTGGACCACGCTGCGCCTGGTGCCCAGCCTCGGCCACATGCCGGTGTTTGCGCCCGACGGCCTGCGCCTGCTGTACAGCCTGGGCACGCCGCAGGGCGAGCAGCTCTGGCTTCAGCCCTGGGATGGCAGTGGCGAGGCGCAGGCGCTGACTGATACCAGCGGCATGGACTACGCCTCCAGTTGGTCCGCCACCGGCGACCGTATCGCCTTCATCCGACAGCTCGGCGAGGATTGCAGCGTTATGGTGATCGAGGCCGGGCAGGCGCCACGCCGGCTGACGGACTGCACGCGCATGAACGGCCGGCTGACACTTTCCCCCGATGGCCGCCAACTGGTGCTGTCGGATCGCCCCGACCCGGCGCAACGTGCCAATACGCTGTACCTGGTCGAGGTCGACAGCGGACACCGGACGCCGCTGCTGCTGCCGCCGGGTGAAGAGGGGGACTATCGCCCACGCTGGTCGCCGAACGGCGAATGGATCGCCTTCACCCGGGTGTACGCACGCTTGCACGCGCGCGTCATGCGCGTGCGCGCCGACGGAAGCCAGATCGAGACGCTGGCCGAGCCCGATCACTATGTGCATCAGCTTGCCTGGCGCGGCAATACCGAACTGATCTACACCTTGGCCGGTAGCGAGCTCAACGCGCTCTGGCATCTGCGTCTCGGCGAACCGCCGCGCATGCTCACCACCGTGGGTCCCGGCAAGCCATCGATCGATGTGTCGCCCGATGGGCGCCGACTGGCATTGTCCTTGAGCCAATTGGTACGCCAGAACCGCCGTCTGCATCTGCAGGAAGCGCGACTCGAAACCCTGCCCGAACCCTTGACCAGCGCACGCGATCTTGCGCTGGCGCCGGATGGCCGACGCATCGCCTTCGAGCAGGAACGCCTTGGCGATGCCGGCATCTGGCTGCTCGATACCCGCTCGCCCAACCCGCGCAAGCTGTGGGGGATATCGGAAGGACGCATCACCGATCTGTCCTGGAACGCGCAGGGCCAATCACTGGCCTTCGAGCTGTCGCTCCGCGGCGATCAGGACATCTGTCACCTCGATCTTGAGGGCGCGGTGGACTGCCATCAGCAGCCGGAGCATCGCGCGATGGCGCCGTCCTGGTCGCGGGATGGTCGCTGGTTGTATTACGCCTCGACCGCCGGCGGCGGCTGGCATGTGTTCCGCGCTCGGCCGGATGGCAGCCAGGCGCACCAGCTGAGCGCGCGTCAGTCGGTCTACGCGCGCGAGAGCGTCGATGGACGCCAGGTGCTGCTGCGGGCGCGGGGCGAGGACGGTATCTGGCAGCACGATCTCGACAGCGGTCGTGAAACCCTGCTGATCGACGACGCAGCCTTCGCGCAGCCGCGGGCATTCGAGCCCGTCCACGATGGCATCTACTACGTCGACCGCAGCCAGCAACTGGTCTTCTATCCGTACCGCGACGGCATCAAACGCGTTCTCTACCGCTTCGAGGGGTCGCCCCCGCGCGTCTTGAACCTGAGCCCTGACCGAACACAGCTGCTGTTCGCACAGACCACACACGAGCAGGCCGATCTGGCGGTGCTGACGAACCTCGATGCGCTGATGCGCTAGCGCACGCCTGCCGTCCGCAGCGATGCTTGGCGCGACTCCCGCCACGACGGCTGATCCGACCCGCAGGGTTGGATACGGCGTCCACCCCCGCGTCATCCGCAGCGGCCCCGGTTGCGCCACCCGGATCGACCGGCCTTCGCGATGCTCGCGCCGCAAACGAAACCCACAGCACGCGCTCGTCACAACAGGCGAGCCACGCAACGAACAGGGCCCGGCAATGCCGGGCCCCTAATCGTTGAAGTGCGCCCGAACTCTACAGCTCCAGTGCCTGCTCCGCCGGCACGTACGGAAGATTGAAGCCCTCGGCCACCGGCTGATAGGTGACATGACCGGCGTGCACGTTCAGACCGCGCAGCAGGTGAACATTCTCGAGCATGGCGCGCTTGGCGCCCTTGTTGGCCAGTTCAAGAATGAAAGGGAGGGTCGCGTTGTTGAGCGCGAAGGTGCTGGTGCGCGGTACCGCGCCGGGCATGTTGGCGACGCAGTAGTGCACCACGTCGTCAACGATGTAGGTCGGGTCGGCGTGGGTGGTGGCGTGAGCGGTCTCGAAACAGCCGCCCTGATCGATCGCGACGTCAACCACCGCCGCGCCGGGCTTCATGCGGCTGACCAGATCGGCGCTGACCAGCTTCGGCGCCGCAGCACCCGGGATCAGCACGCCGCCGATCACCAGATCCGCGTCGATCACATGACGCTCGACCGCATCGGCGCTGGAGAACACGGTCTCGATGCGGGTGCCGAACTGCATCACCAGGCGACGCAGCACATCGACATTGCGGTCCAGGATGACCACCTGCGCGCCCAGGCCCACCGCCATCAGTGCGGCATTGGCACCAACCACACCGCCGCCAAGAATCACCACCTTGGCTGGCTCCACGCCGGGCACGCCGCCGAGCAGCATGCCGCGGCCGCCATTCGCCTTCTGCAGCGCGGTGGCGCCGGCCTGGATCGACATGCGGCCGGCGACTTCGGACATCGGCGCCAGCAGCGGCAGGCCACCGTTATGGGCGGTGACGGTTTCGTAGGCGATGCAGGTCGCCTTGGACTTGATCAGCTCCTCGGTCTGCGGCCAATCCGGCGCCAGATGCAGGTAGGTGAACAGCACCTGGCCCTCACGCAGGCGTGCGCGCTCGATGGCCTGCGGCTCTTTCACCTTGACGATCATGTCGGCATGCGCGAACACCTCGGCGGCGCTGCCCAGCACCCGCGCGCCAGCGGCGATGTAGTCGGCGTCGGTGCAGCCGATGCCGGCACCGGCCAGGGTTTCGACCACGACCTGATGGCCGTGCTGAACCAGCTCACGCACCGAGGCCGGAACCATGCCGACGCGGTACTCGTGGTTTTTGATTTCCTTGGGAACGCCGATCAGCATGGTGGTGGTCTCGATGGGTCTGCGGTAAGGGTTCTCGCCATGACGCGGCGCAGCAGAGCGAATCCCCTGCCCATCCGATGCCTGGCAAAACGAACGCGCAGTCTAGTGACGAACTGACCGAGTTTTCTGCTGTAGATTCGGCCTGCGCAGTCGAATCTGCGCGCGGCCGCCTCACCTTCAGCAGGAAACTCCGTGAAGCACACTAAAATTATTCAAAATCAATTGGATAGGATTGATCGGCGGATCCTGCGCGAGCTCCAGCGCGATGGCCGGCTGGCCAATGTCGAGCTGGCCAAGCGGGTCGGCCTATCGCCCACGCCCTGCCTGGAGCGGGTCAAGAAGCTGGAAGATGAGGGCTTCATCAGCGGCTACCACGCGCGCCTGAACCCGCAGCGCATGGGCGCCGGCCTGCTGGTGTTCGTCGAGATCCGCCTGCTGCGCACCGCGATGGATGTGTTCGAGGAGTTCAAGCGCGCCGTGGTGGTACTGCCGCAGGTGCTGGAATGCCACCTGGTCTCGGGCGATTTCGACTACCTGATCAAGGCCCGCGTGGCCGATATGGCCGCCTACCGCCAGCTGCTCGGCGCCACCCTGCTGACCCTGCCGCATGTGTCGGGCTCGCGCAGCTATGCAGTGATGGAAGAGGTGAAGGAGACGCTGGAGCTGGCGGTGGTGGAGTAGCTTTGCGGCGGGATTCGGGATTCGGGATTCGGAATCAGCCGAAACCAAGCATGCAGCTGACCAGCGCCTACGACGCCGGCGCCACGCCCGAGTCCCAGATCCTCCCCCACATCTCACCGAGCCGGCGCCGCACCTGCCAGGGGAAGGCCAGTTGCTCGGGGCGGATCTCCTCGATGCCGTCGGCGCTGAAGCGGGCGACCGCGAAGTTGAAGCTGTAGTCCGGTTCGGCGCCCATGCGCAAGTCGGACAGCACCACCTGGCCGTCGCGCACTTCGGCCTTCATGAAGGCGCGGTTGAACCAGACCAGGCGCTGCACGGCGGGCAGTTCGCGCACGGCCTCGAAGGCCTGCGTGTCGCTGCGGTAGCTGCGGAAGGTGATCGGGCCGGTATCGGCCACAAGTGAGCGCTCACCCTCCAGAAAGCCGTCGGGCGTCATGACTACCACCCGCCACAGCAGGGTCTGGAACGGCATCGGCGTGGAGAAGCGCGGCGCCTGCTCAAAACCGGTGCCGGCCAGGCTGCGCTCGACCTCGCGCTCGACCAGGGTCTTGGCGACAAGTGACCAGCCGAGGTACGCGGTCGACAGCAGCAGGCCAGCCAGCAGCGCACTGCTGCCCTTCGGGTGAGCGCGCCACAGCCAGCCGAGCGCGCAGCCAATCAGCAGCGGCAAGGTGTACAGCGGATCGATGATGAACATCGACGACCACATCGCCGGCTGCGGCATCAGCGGCCAGACCAGCTGGGTGCCGTAGACGGTCATCGCATCCAGCAGCGGATGGGTGATCAGGGCCAACGCGATACCGAGCAGCCAAGCGCGCGGGGCTTCGCGCACCGGTGCCCAGCGTCGCAGCAGCCACCACAGCGCGAGCGCCAGCAGCGGCAGCACGAACAGCGAGTGCGAGGCGCCGCGGTGCAGGGTCATCTGCTGCACCGGGTCGAGATCGAACAGCGACAGCGGAATGACGTCGAGATCAGGCAGGGTGCCCAATGCCGCGCCGACCATCAGGCCGGCGCGGCGTCTCGCGGCTGGCACGCACGCAGCGGTAGCTGCAGCGCCCAGCAGCAGCTGGCTCAGCGAATCCATGCCTCAGCGGTCCGCCGCGATCAGTCGGCGAGCGCGCGCAGCGGGCTGGTTTCGGGGATCACCCGCGCCGCCAGTTTGGAGTCCGCCCGCAACAGGTCGACGGCATCAATAAGCAAATGCGCGGTCTCGCGCAGCAATGCATCGGGCTTGTCGTCGGTGGAGGCGGTTTCATCGGCCTCGATCGGGCGCTCATCGGCCTGCAGGCCGTCGTCCAGGTTGGACACCTCGTCCTCGCTGGCGATGGCATCGGCGCTGTCGCCGTCCATGGCCTTGCGCTGGGCATCGCGCGACTCACGTTTGGCCTGTTCGCGCTGGCGCTCGGCGCGGCGCTCGGTCTCGTTCAGCGACAGCGTCTTGCGGTCGCGCTGGACGCGGTACTCGGCGACATCTTCCACCCACCACTGGAACTCCTGGTCGGTGGCGACTCGCGCCGAGTGGCGCGATTTCAGCTCCGGCACCAGCGGCGAGAAATCGCCGTAGCTGTCGAACACCGCCGGCGAAATACTGGCCCAGGGCAAGGCGTTGTCATACATGCTTTCGCCGTACTCGGTGGCGTCCCAGGTCACCGGGAAATCGATGTCCGGCACCACGCCCTTGTGCTGGGTGCTGCCGCCGGCGATGCGGAAGAACTGCGCCACGGTGATTTTCAGATGCCCGAGGCCCGGGTTCTCACGCGCGAACATGTCGAGATCGACCAGGTTCTGCACCGTGCCCTTGCCGAAGGTGGGCTCGCCGACGATCAGGCCGCGGCCGTAGTCCTGGATGGCGCCCGCAAAGATCTCCGAGGCCGAGGCCGAGGCGCGGTTGACCAGCACCGCCAGCGGGCCATCCCAGGCCACGCCGGAGGTGCGATCGGATTCCACCGACACCCGCCGCCCGGCATCACGCACCTGCACCACCGGGCCCTTGTCGATGAACAGGCCGGTCAGTTCGATGGCCTCGTTCAGCGACCCGCCACCGTTGTTGCGCAGGTCGATGACCACGCCTTCGACCTTGTCGGCGCGCAGTTCTTCCAGCAGCACAGCGATATCGCGGGTGGCCGAGCGGTAGTCGGGCTCGTCGCGGCGACGGCCTTCGAAATCCTGGTAGAACGCCGGCAGCGAGATCACGCCAATGCGGCGCAGGTCTTCGCCTTCGCCGAACTCGATGATCTCCTTCTTGGCCGCCTGCTCTTCGAGCTTCACCTTCTCGCGCGACAGGGTCAGCAGAGTGTGCTCGCCGTCGATGCCAAGCTCAGCCGGCAGCACGTCCAGCCGAACCACCGAATCTTTCGGGCCGCGGATCAGGTCGACCACATCGTCCAAGCGCCAGCCGACCACATCGACCATCGGCCCACTGTCGCCCTGCCCGACCGCGAGGATGCGATCGCCGGGTTTGATCTTGCCGGACATCGCCGCCGGGCCACCGGGCACGACCGAGCGCACCACGGTGAACTCCTCGTCGTTGCGGCTGAGCACCGCGCCGATGCCTTCCAGCGACAGCCGCATCGCCATGTTGAAGTTCTCGGACGTGCGCGGATTCATGTAAGCGGTATGCGGTTCGATCTCGCTCGCGTAGGCGTTCATGAAGGTCTGGAACACGTCTTCGGCGTCGATCTGGCGCACCCGCCGCGCGAAGTTCCGATAGCGCTTGTCGAGGGTGTCGCGGATCGCGGCCATCTCGCGATTGGCCAGACGCAGACGCAGCACGTCGTTCTTCACCCGCAGCCGCCACACCTCATCAAGCTCGGCGGCGCTGCCGGCCCAGCTGGCGTCTTCGCGATCGAAGCTGTAGCTCTCGTCGACTTCAAAGTCGAAATCCTCCTTGAGCTGTGCGCGAATCGACTCGGTGCGCTCGTCCACCCGCTGCAGGTAGACGTTGAAGATATCGAAGGCGGGGCTGAGCTTGCCTTCGAGAATCGCGTCGTCGAGCTTGGTCCGGTAGCTCTCGAAGCCGGCCACGTCCTCGGCGCGGAAAAACAGGCGATCAGCGTCCAGCGATTCCAGGTAGCGATCGAAGATCGCTGAAGACAGCTTGTCGTCAAGCTTCTGCGGGGTGTAGTGAAAGCGCGAGTTGCTGACCAGCTGCGCCATCCAGCGCGCGGCGCTGGACTGCTGGGAATTGGGTTCTAGAACGACGGCCTGCGAGTCGGCGGCCTCGGGTTTGGCGCTGTCAGCCCAGGCGGACAGCGAAACCAGCGGCGCCAACAGGACCAGCGCCAGGACAGAGCGGAAGCGGAACACGCGCATTCGGTACACCTTCATTGTCGCCGTCCGCAGCGGACGGCCTGCCGATGATGCCAGTCCGGCGACCTGCTCGCGATGAGCGGCGCCGGCTGGGCGTGGACTTGAGGGAACGGTAGCCGCAGCCGGAGTTCCCCGGTCCCACTTGCGGCGTTCACCTTGCACCCCCGATTGTCGGCATGGCGTGTGCCGGAAGCCGCGGATCGAGCCCTGGGGTTCAGGCAGCCGGCGAACGCCGGCCTCCGGCGCGGACCGCCACGCCAGCCCGGCGGCGTCGCGCTGATTGGCGCGTCGCGTCGAACACACGCAGCGCGAACGCCGGTCTAGGCTGTTGCGCCTGAGCTCGCGCAGCATCTGTGCCCTTGTTGAACCCAGCGGAGAACGCATGCCGTCTTTGTCGCAACCCGCAGAGCACTCGACGGCCTTGCCGATCTCCACCGGCCTGCCGCCGGTGGCCGCACCCGGCTGCAGGATCCTGATCCTCGGCAGCCTGCCGGGCGCGGAGTCACTGCGCCTGCAGCAGTACTACGCCCACTCGCGCAACAGCTTCTGGGAGCTGACCGCCAGCGCGCTCGGATTCGCCGCCACCTTGCCCTACCCGCAGCGCCTGCAGGCCCTGCTCGCGAGCAACGTCGCGGTCTGGGACGTCCTCGCCAGCGGCCACCGCCCCGGCAGCCTGGACTCGGCGATTGATCTGGCGAGCGCGGAGGTCAACCTGTTCCCGTCCTTCCTGCGCGAACTGCCGGCCCTGCAGCGCGTCCTGTTCAACGGCGCGATGGCGGAGCGCCTGTTCGTGCAGCGCGTGCTTCCGGAGCTGTCACCCGAACATCAAGCCATCGCGCGTCTGCGGCTGCCGTCGACCAGCCCGGCCAATGCATCTGTTCCGAAGTTGGACAAAGCCAGTGCTTGGCGCGCGGCGTTGGAACAGCCGAAGTGACGCGGCAGAAGAACGGCACAACCGTTGCAGGGGAATCCGGGGTCAAGCCTTGCATTGCCACATGCACCTGCTCCGGCGGCCCTGCGCTCACTCTGGTTCCGAGGACCGACCGGCGTTGAAGAGGGACCTCACCCTCCGCCTTCCGGCACACTGCCCCAATGATCACTCGCCGATTCCTGCTCGCCGCCGCTGCGTTCTGGCTGCTGTTTGGCCTGGTGGCCGGCATCCAGGTGTGGATCAGCATGTTCACGCACGGGCACAACATCGCCCTGCTGCTGGGCTTCCATGTCGCGGTGTGGCTGGTGTGGCTGGCGCCGACGGTGCTGATCGTGCGGCTGGCGCGGCGCTTCCCGATGTCGCCGCCGCGGGCGCTGGCCGTCGCTGCCCACTTCCTCACGTCGACGGCGATCGGGCTGCTGCATGCGCTGTACTCGCTGGGCCTGATGCTGTGGCTGCGGCCCTACGACGACATGACCGCATCGGCCTCCAACATCCAGCTGGGCCAGGCCTTGCTGACGCCGCTGCTGTTGGAGTGGATCCTTTACCTGCTGGTGCTGGGCGCGGTGCTGGCCTTCGACTACAGCCGGCGCTCGCGCGAGCAGGCCATCGAGGCGGAAGAGCTGCGCCGCTCGCTGGTCGATGCGCGCCTGCATGCGCTGGAGCTGCAGATCCAGCCGCACTTTCTGTTCAACACGCTCAATGCCATCGCCGGGCTGGTGCGGACGGGGCGCGGCGATGAGGCGATCCGCGTGGTCGCCGGGCTGGGCGACCTGCTGCGCTACTCGCTGGACCACGCCGGTCGCCAGCGGGTGAGGCTGGGTGAAGAAATCGAGATGCTCACGCGCTACCTGGAGATCCATCGGGCGCGGTTTCCGGATCGCATGTCGTTCGCGGTGGCGGTCGACCCGCTGCTCCAGCAGGCGGCGGTGCCGATCCTGATCCTGCAGCCGCTGGTGGAGAACGCCGTGCGCCACGGCGTGGAGCGGCTCAGCGGCACGCACAGCGTCGAGGTGCGGGCGCGGCGGATCAACGATCGCCTGCAGCTGAAGGTGTTCAACCGCGGCGCCCTGGTCGCGCCTGTGACGGCGGGCATCGGGCTCAGGAACACGCGCGAGCGGCTGCGGGCGCTGTTTGGCGACGACGCGTACTTCGAGCTCACGCAAGCCGGCGACCAGGTGCTCGCGGTGGTGGAGCTGCCTTTCGAGACCTTCGCGTGAGCCTGCCTGCCGCGACGCCGATGAAGGTTCTGCTGGTCGACGACGAACCCTTGGCCCGCGAGAACCTGGGCGTGCTGCTCGCCGTCGACCCGGAGGTCGAGGTGGTTGGCGAGTGCGCAGGCACCGAAGCTGTGGCGGCGATCGCGCGTCTGCGGCCCGACATCCTGTTTCTGGATGTACAGATGCCCGAGCTGGACGGCTTCGCCCTGCTCGATCTGGTCGGCCCAGAGGCGGTGCCGGCCGTAGTATTCGTCACCGCCTTCGATCGCTATGCGCTGCAGGCCTTCGAGGCGCAGGCGCTGGACTACCTGCTCAAGCCCTTCACCGATACGCGCTTCGAGGTGGCGCTGGCGCGCGCCAAGGCGCGTGTTCTGGCGCAGCGTCAGTCGGCGCTGGCGCAGGCCGGCTTCGGCCAACGGCAGCCGGCGCAGCCGGCCTATCGCTCGCGCTTCCTGATTCCCGGCCGCGACAAGAGCGTGGTGGTGGAGGCCGCCGAGATCGACTGGGTGCGTGCGGCCGACTACTACGTGGAGCTGCAGTGCGGCGGCATCAGCCATCTGCTGCGCGAGAGCCTGGACGAGATGGAGCGGCAGCTCGACCCGGAGCAGTTCGTGCGCGTGCACCGTGGCGCCATCGTCAACCTCGCCCGCGTGCGCGAAGTGCATCCGCTGTTCCGCGGCGGCTGCGAGTTGAAGCTGGCCGACGGCACGGTGGTGAAACTCAGCCGTGACCGCCGCGCCGAGTTCGAGGCGCGCTTCACGGTGCTGGGCGTGCGGCGCTAGCAGCCTGTCGGGCTTTGGGGGTCGAGGCGAAAATCCGACTGCGCGAGGACAGTTTTTTTGACGATTCGCAGGCCGAGTGGGCTCTCTTGGTCAAGAATCGGCGGAAATGTGGACCGCGCAGGCGAATTTGCAGCCCGGCCAACCAAAGTCCGACAGGCTGCTAGCAGCCGCGGTTCGACCCAGCTCCGCAGGTCGGTGCTGAGCGCGTGGGCCGGCCTGGTAGCGGACGGTTCGCTGCCTTCGGCAAGCGGTTCGCCGCCGCACTGCGCAGTTTCGCCGCCAATGGCTTTGCCGATGACCGCCAGCCACCCACGCTCGGCGGCAGTCCTCTGCCTTGAGCCACCGAGCCGTGCGCCAACTTCTGCTGCGACAGTCGCTGTTCCTTCCGCTCGCAGCCCTGCTGCTGCCGATGCTTCTGGCGCTGGGCGCGCCTGGCTATTCCTCGCTGACGCAGCAGGTCAGCGAACTGCAGCTGCTGGACCATCCGGTGGCCGACCTGATGCGGGTCGCGCCCGTGGTTTGCGGGATGTCGATCCTGCTGTTCAGCCTTGGCGCCTGGCTGGTCGAACCGTCGCGCTTCGTCTTCACCGCGGTCACTTCCTGGGCGGTGGCGGCCAACTTCATCTCCGCGGGCATCTTCGTCACCGGCACCCCGCTGCACGGCCTGTACGGCGTCGGCTTCTTCATCCCGCTGGTGCCTGCCTGCTTCGCGGCCGAGTCGGGTCTCGGCCGCGGCGTACTGCGGATCTCCCTGGCGGTGGCGGTCGTGAGCATGGCCTATACGTGGCTGAACTTTTCCGGCTGCGACCCGATGCGCGGCCTGAGTCAGCGCCTGGCCATCGTCGTGATCATGGGGTGGTACTCCTTCGCGAGCTATCAGCTGCTCAAGACGATGCGGCTGGCTGGTGAATCCGTGACGAACCCAGTCAGCGATGCCGAGCCACGCGCTTTCGGTGGCGGACACACGCAGCGCGCGCGCTCAGGTCACGCGGGGCTTTGGCGCCCGATATCGGGCGTCCACCCAACCCTCAAACCCGCGCCACCGCCAGGCCGGATGACCTTCAATTCAAGGAGCTGTGCATGACCCGCTTGGTGTGGCTATTGCTGCTCGCCGGTGCATCCACCGCCGGTGCGGTTGTTATCCGCGATGACGTGCCCGATCAGCAGTATCGAATCGCAGCCTCCGACGCCGTCGTCATCCGCGACGACTTCCCCGATCAGCAGTACCGGATGCCGGCATCCGACTTCCCTGCCCTCGCCGACCTGCCCGGCGAGGGCCACGGCGTGCTGATCGCGCCACGGTGGATGGTGACGGCGGCGCATGCGGTGAGCCCCGCCTTGGACTGCGTGGAGGTCGGCGGCGCGCCGCGCGCGGTGCGTCGCGTCGTGATCCATCCGGGCTATCGGCAGGCGCCGCAGGCCATGGTCGACGCGGCGCTGAAGTCAGGCGATTGGACGACCTTCTTCGAGTTCATGGCCGGCACCGACGACCTCGCTCTGATCGAGCTGGCCGAGCCGGTGCAGGACATCGCGCCCGCGCCAATCTACAGCGGCCCGGCACTGGGCGAGGTGGTGCGCATCATGGGCCGAGGTGCAACGGGCACCGGCGCGCGGGGCCACGCTCTGGACGCCCCCAGACGTACCGAACTGCGCCAGGGCTACAACCGGATCGACGTTGATGACGGCCGCTGGATCGCCTACACCTTCGACGCGCCGCCGGATGCGCTTCCGCTTGAGGCCTCCATCGGCGGCGGCGACAGCGGCGGCCCGATGCTGATCGCCGTCGGCGATGCGTGGCAGCTGGCCGGCATCGCGGCGTGGAAGCGCGCCGTGGTTGAGGGCACCGAGATCCGACAGGGCAAGTACGGCGAGAGCAGCATCGGCGTGCGGCTGCAGCACTACGCGGAGTGGATTGATCGCACCGTTGCAGAGGGAGCTGCGGCGGAGGACGCGCGTTAGGTGTGAGCTTGGGAAGCTCTGAACAACGCGACCAACTGAGCCCTGGGCGGTCCCCAGCCGATTTTTTCGGACCTTCAGCCTGCTATCGCTCACCTATTTTGATTCTTCGACTCGCCCAAGGCTCTTTCGAACCCGTT
>NZ_JBILJQ010000114.1:0-9327 GCF_044377145.1 Aquimonas sp. | reverse complement strand
CTCTACAACCACCACTTGCCACAGAAGGCGCTCAACCACGAGACTCCGGTTCTGGCGCTCAAACGCTGGCAATCCACCCACCCGGAACTCTTCGTCAAGCAGGTACGCGATCGTCCGGGATCTGACAATCATCAGCAGCGCAAGCGTTGTGAAAGGAGTGGGCGGATGCGGCAAGGCGCTTTCGCCGCGTTCGACGATGGAATGCCATGGGTCCATCGCGGTCTCGGCGACGCGGCAGTCCGCATGCGACGTGGGCAAAGGCGCTTTGGCAGCCCTCGCCGCAAGGACGGATTCCCGCTGGCTGCATTGCTGCCGGTTCCTTGGGTACTCTGCGCAGCATCCACTGCCGCCGGACCCCACTGGTGACCGATCCTGTCGACCCCGTTGCGCGCCCGATCGCCACAGCACGGATCAGCTTCGAGCGCCTGCGCGAACGTACCGACGAACTCGAGTTGATCATCTCCGGGCTGTCGCTGCTGGCCCTGCTCAACTTGCCCGGTTGGCTGTTCGAGCAATACGTCGACTACTTCGCGCGTATGCCGATGGGAATCGGTGCGGCGGTGGTCGTGGCCCTGCCGATCATTGGCGCAACCTGCTACACCATGGCCACGCTGCTTCTACTGCATCTGGCCGTGCGTGCCCACTGGGTCGGCTTGATCGGCCTGAAGTCGGCGTTCCCCGACGGCGTGCGTTGGGAGCGCCTGCGCGGTGTCGGCCCACTGACCCAGGATTCCCTGAAGCGTCGACTGCCGAGCCTCGACGACGGCATCGCTGCCGCCGATCGTATCGCTTCGGTGCTGTTTTCCCTGATCACCTTCGCCGCGCAGTGCTTGGGCATCCTGGGTCTCTGGATGACTGTGCTGTTCGTTGTCGGCGGTGTGTTCGGGAACGCATTGGGAGGCACCAACTACTTCATCAACGGCGCCACCTCGACGATGTTCCTGGTCCTGATCGGGGCCCCCTTGCTGCTATGGCTGCTGGATGGGCTGCTGGCGCGGCGTTGGCGCTGGCTGCGTGAGCGCCGCCTTTTCGCCCTGGTGATGGCGCTGCTGCGCGCGGTTGAAGGGCTGTATTTCCCGCGTCGGCTGGTGGGGCCGGCGCGCTACGTCCTGCAAAGCAATACGCTGCCCAGATTGTTCTTTCCGCTTTTTGTCGGTGCGCTGATGCTGGTTTCCTACGTCGGTAGCTTTTCATTCCAGCAGGGGCGCGGCTTCGACGTGATGGGTAGCCAGGTGTTCGTCTCTGGCCGCCACCTCGTCGCCGGCCAGCGCAGCCAGTCTTACGAAAGCCAACGCATTCGGCTCGACCGTGTGCGCCCCGGGCCAATGATCCCGGCGCCGGTTGTCGAGACAGCGTGGCTGCCGCTGTTCCTGCCCTATGTCGCCTTGATCGATGACCCGGTGCTCGTCCAGCGTTGCCCCGCTGGGCCTCAAGAAGAGGCGTCTGCATTTTTTGCGGATCCGCGCGACAGCGATGCCGACGCACTCGCCCGCGAAGCCGTGCACGATCAGCAGGCAGAGTTTGCCGCCGACTGTCTGAAGCGGCTATGGGAAGTGCGCCTGGATGGCCGAGTGTTGCCGCTCGACGGCTTTCTGCCGAGTGAGCGTAGCGACCTTGGGCTGCGTGGCCTCAGCGGCTACTTGCCCCTGAACGGCTTGGCGCCTGGGCCGCATCGACTTGAAGTGATCCGTCGGCCGAAGCCGGAGCAAGACGCCGTGGTGGAGGACTACGTTCCGCGGCGCACGCGCTACGTCGTTCCTTTCCTCTGGTCGCCCGAGGGCGCCGTCGAACTGGCGCAGCCGGAACCGGCTGCAACCGAAGGCTGAGGGGCGCCCCGGCCGATCCAGAGCGCGGCGCCCCGTGTTGCCTGACGCAGTGCTTGTTGATCCGGCCCGCTCAGGTTTGAGCTCCGGGGCGTGCATGCCGCGCAGCGCGGAGCCACAGCCCCGCTACAGGCTCAGCTGCTCCTTCAAGCGCAGGCTCTGTCGGCGTGAGACGTCAACTTCCTGGCCGCCGCGCAGGCGCAGACGCAGTGCGCCGTTGCTCCAGGGCATCACGGTCTCGACCCAGCCGAGGTTGACCAGGTGCTGGCGGCTGCAGCGGAAGAACTGCGCGGGGTCTAGGCGGGCTTCGATCGCGGCCAGCGCCCGGTAGATCATTGGCGCGTGCGGGCCGACATGCACGCGGCTGTAGTTGCCGACCGCTTCGATCAGGCGGATCTCCTTCACCCGCACCAGATAGGTCTTGTCGCCGTCCTTGAGGTAGAGCGGACTGTCGGCCTGCAGGGAACCGCCGGCGGCGGTCGGCTGAAGCTGCGCGACCGGCTGCAGCTTTTCGATCGCTTGCGCGAGGCGCAGCGGTTCGATCGGCTTCAGCAGGTAGTCGATGGTGTGGTAGTCAAAGGCCTGCATCGCGTAGGCGTCGAACGCGGTGGTGAAGATCAGCGGCGGAATGCGCTCCAGTTGCGGCAGCAGGTCGAAGGCGGTTCCGTCGGGCAGATCGATGTCCAGAAACAGCAGATCGGGTGCCAGCGCCTCAATCTGGAGCAGCGCTTGCTGCAGGTTCGCAGCCTCGCCGATGATCTCGATCTGTGGATGCACCCGCAGCAGGTGACGCAGCTCGAAGCGGGCGAGCTCGGAGTCTTCGACGATCAGGGCGCGCATCAGTGCTGCGCGCCGATCTGCAGCCGCGCCAGCACCTGCGCCTTGTCCTGCTGCAACTCCAGCGTCGCCGCTGCGCCGTACATCAGCTGCAGCCGCTCAGCCAGATTGGCGAGGCCGATGCCGGTGCCGCTGCCCGGCGCGGCGAGCTGGCCGCTGTTGCGGACTTCCAGACGCAGGCCGTCGCCGCCGCGGCGTATCGACAGGTCGAGCTGGCCGGGTTCGGCCGATCGCGACAGGCCGTGCTTGATCGCGTTCTCCACCAGCAGCTGCAGCGAGAATCGCGGCAGGCGCAGCGACAAGGCCGATGGATCGATCTGTTCTGAGTACTGCAGCCGGGCGCCCAGCTGCAGGCGCACCAGATCGAGATAGTCATGCACGGTACGCAGCTCCTCTTCGACGCTGACCTCGGCCTGCCCGGCATCGGCAAACTGGTAACGCAGGGTGTTGGCGAACTGGGTCAGCAGCTGCCGTGCCGCCTCGGTGTCCTGCAGGATCAGAGCGCGGATATTGTTCAGCGTATTGAAGATGAAGTGCGGGCTCAGCTGGCCCAGCAAACGCTGCACTTCGGCTTCTTTCAGCGCCAGCTTCAGGGTCTGGGCATCCAGCGCGGCGCGCTCCAGCCGCTGCTGCCGGCTCAGTGCCAGGTAGAGCAGGCTCCAGGCCACGTACATCACCAGCAACAGGGGCGCGCGGGCGAGCGCGGGCTGGCTGTCCAGAATCGCCGCAAAGCTCGAGAACAGATGAGCCAGCACACCGATCAGGCCGTGATAAAGCAAGTCGACGGCCAGCGCCAGCAGCACGCTGGCGAATCCGAGCAGCGCCAGCCAGGCCAGTTCGCCAACGCGGCGACTCTGCAGGCGCCGGTACAGGGCGCGCAACAGCAGGCTGCCGGTGACAGCGAGCACCACCAGCAGCAGGGCTGCGCTGATCTGCTCGGGCGCGGTGAGCGGGCGATCATCGCTGTTGGTGAGCAGCTGCAGCAGCGCGTAGGGCGTCCAGCCCAGGGCCTGTAGCAGCCAGAATTTCCAGTGCATGCGCGACGCCGTTGGCGGGTGGGTGCGGCCGGCAAGTCCGCCGGGAACGAACGAGGGCAGCATGCGCTGCCCTCGCCCCATCGGGCCAGCGGCGCGCCGATCTCGGCCATGCCGCGGCCCGGCCCGATCAGCGCTGGCCGACACTGTCGCCCATCATGCGGTCGTGCAGCGTGACCTGCAGCTGGCCCTTGGCATCGCGCTTGAAGGTCAGGAAGTTGAGACTGCCTTCGAGGTAGAAGCGTCTATCGGCGGTCGGGATGAGCGCGATCGGGTTAGCCCCGATGCGCTGGGAATACAGCCTGCCTTCGTGGCTGAGAATCTCGCGCTCGACACCCTGATCGAAGCGGTAGCGACCGAGCCAGGCGCTGGCATCGACCTCGATGGGATCGAGGTCAAACGCGCGTCCGCCGGCCATCGCCGTCAGTTCCACCGCGAGGTCACCCGGATACAGTGCTTCGGAGTTGGTGAGCACGGTCACCAGCACGCGCTGCTCGGGCAGACGAATCAGCTGCGACTGGAAGCCGTTGATGAAGCCGCTGTGCTCCTGGCTGGGCAGGCCCTGCACGGCGCTGAGCAGCCAACCGAAGCCATAGGGCATCGCGCTGCCGTCGCTGAGCTGCACCTTGCTGAAGGCCTGGTCGCGTAGCGCCGCCGGCACCAGCGCCTCGGTGTAAAGCGCGGCATCCCAGCGCGCCAGATCGTCGACCGTGGTCAGAAGTCCACCAGCGCCCTGCGGCTGGCTCATGCTGATGAAGTCGGCGTTCTGCAGACCGGCTTCGCCCTGCTGGTAGCCTTGGGCGCGGCGCGGGACGAGATCGAGATGGCTGCCGTAACGGGTGTTCTTCATGCCCAGCGGCTTGAGCACGGCGGCGCCCAGATACTCGGGATAGCTCTTCCCGCTGGCCAGCTCGATCACCCGGGTCAGCAGGATGTAGTTGGAGTTGCTGTAGCTGAAGCGGCTGCCAGGTTCGAATTCCAGTGGCAGATCCTTGAAGAAGCCAAGCAATTCTTCGGCGCTGGCCTCGTTGCGCCGTGCGGCGCGCGACGCTTCAATCTCGCTGATGTTGGTGATGCCTGAGCTGTGGGTCAGCAGCTGCCGCAGGCTGATCTTGCCGACCGCCTCGGGCAAGGACGGATCCACGCTGCCCACGCTCTGATCGAGATCCAGTGTGCCGGCATGCACCAGGGTCAGCACCGCCATCGCGGTCAGCTGCTTGCTGATCGATGCCAGCCGGAACACCGAGTCCGCGCGCATCGGTACGCCGTTTTCGACGTCGGCAAGGCCATACGCCTTGCGCAGCAGGATCTCGTCGCCACGGCGCACCAGCACCACACCGCCTGGCTGGGAATCTGCAAAGAAGCGGTCGGCGCGCTGTTCAAGCTGTTGGTCAAGCGTGGGGGCGGCAGGCCTGGCGGCGGCCGCGGCAGACGTCAGTGCGATCAGCCCGAGGCACAAGAGACGGATCATGCGATTTCTACCAGCTGGGGAAGGGATCGCAGGCTAGGCGCGGCAGGCGGCGGCGCGGCAGCGATTCATGACCAGCGGTTGCCGGACAGGTCGACCGGCCGCACAGCCGGCCCACTGGCCCCGGTCGTCGACGCTTTGCGCGGAAACAATCGACGCTGCCACCAGCCTCTACGCTGGAGTGAGGTCGAACGGCCAGTCGGGCCGCCCCAGCTCACGCCGCACGATGGCGAGGCTGGCGAGTGGTAGCCGCAGCAGCACCGGCAGGCTGAGCGCGTCGCCGACGGTCAGGCCGAGTAAGCGGTGGCCGCAAAGCGAGAGCTTCAGTGCGCTGCTGTTCGGGCCATCGACCAAGCCTTCGGCAACACGGAGCGGTCCCAGGTGAGCGGCAGAATCGGTATCAGGCGCCAACCCGCAGCGTGACCCGCCAGCGCCGCTGCGGGTCGCTGAGGTCCGGCGCCAGCTCGATCTGAGCAGCGCCGAAGGCCCGCATGACCTCGATATTGGTTTCGAGGTGGGTGCTGGGTCGGCCGGTGACGAAGTGGCCGCCGCCGGCGAGCCACATCGGCAGCAGCAGTTGGTCGGCCAGGTGTTCGCCGACCGGCGCGCCGTGGGCGAGGTAGCGCTTGAGTTCGCTCGCGGCCTGCTGGGCGACGTCCTCGGAGCTGAGCCCGAGCTTGCCGAGCGCGGTGACGACCTCGCAGACGTGCTCGAAGCGCGCCTGCAGCACCAGGGCATTGCCCGGGCCGCTGCCGGTGCCGAGTTCACGACGCTGCAGCTCGGCCTGTGGCAGGGCGCGGCGCAGGGCATCGAGTTCGCGTTCGACGATGCGCGCGGGCAGCTGGCTGACCATCGCTTCGGCGTGGATGCCGAGCGCTGCGCCGCGCGATTCCAGCATCAGCGCGCGCAAGGGCGCCGGCTGCACCTCGATGACGACGGCACCGCCGCCGGCCGGGAAAAAGCCGTGGCGCTCCAAGGTGAAATCTATCTTCGCGCCCATGCCGCGCAGCACCGGCAGGAACGCGTGCGCGATGAAGTCGGCGCAGGGCGCCATCGGTACGTGTGTGCCGCCTTCGATCCGCAGCCTGCTCGGCCCCGTGGCAACCAGCAGGGCGGGCAGCAGGGTCTGCAGTACCAGCGAGGTGCTGCCGGCGCTGCCGATGGCGAAGCTGTAGTCGCCGGCCTGGATCGGGCCGGGCCGGAACTCGAGCGCGGTTGAACCGATCGCGGCGCCTTCAACCTGGCCCGCGCACACGCGCACAGCGGCGAGCACGCAGGTCAGGTGCTGACGCATCAGGCCGGGTTTGCGGCGGCCGGCGCGAATGTTGTGCAGGCGAACGCTGCGCCCGGTCAGCATGGCGAGGCTCAGGCTGGTGCGCAGCACTTGGCCGCCGCCTTCGCCTTGGCTGCCGTCGATGTCGACCGCGCTGCTGAACTGCAGTGGGGAGTGAATCGCGTTCATTTCGGAAGCTTCAATGTCGTGGAGTCGGGATCAGTCGTGCTGATTGTGCAGCCCGTGCAGGCGCAGTTCGCGGTGGTTGAGCTGGCGCTGGCCGAGCACGCGGTAGGACTGGCCGCCAAGTGCGAGCACATCGGCTGCAGCGCGGGTCTTGGCATCCGGCTGCCAATCCCTGCCGAGTGCTTCGACCTTGAGCGCAAACCACAGGCCTCGGACTTGGCGCAGCAGGCGTTCATCGCCCTGTGGCAACAGACGCCAATCCTGCGGCGGCTGAGGACCGGGCCTTGGCAATGGCGGCTGCCAGCGCAGCAGGCCGGTGCGTGGATGCACGTAAAGTCCATCCACCCGGCCGTCACGCCAGCTGCGGTCGACGCTCTTCAACGCGACGCGGCCGTCCATTCGGCAGTCCCGCTCGACCTCCCAGAACACGTGCTCAAGCAGATGCTGCCCGGCCATGGTGTCGCTATCGACGCCGGCGCAGAGCTCGCTCCAGACACTGTTCCAGGGCCGACCGACCTGGGCGCGCAGCCAGCGCCGCAGTGGGCCGAGATTGTCGCTGAACCAGCGCGTGCGCAGGCGTTTGGGACGGTGCGGGCCGGCATCGCTGTCGGCGTCCGGGTATTGCTGCACGCGCGGCTTGCCGCTGCGGTCGCTCTTGATGCGCAGGCCGCCGCGGTAACAGTCGATCAGCACCCGCTGCATGTCGGGGCGCATGGGATTCTCCTTGGGTCTCGTGGCGCCCGCGGTGGCGATGCACCGCGGGCTTGGATGTTCGTTCCGTTGCGCCCCTCACCCCAACTCGGCTTCATGGGTGTGGGGGCTGCAGCGCTCAGCCTTTCACGCACACGACCTGGCGCAGGGTGTGGAGGATCTCCACCAGATCCTGCTGGGCGGCCATCACCTGTTCGATCGGCTTGTACGCGGCCGGCGACTCGTCGATCACGTCGGCGTCCTTGCGGCATTCGACGTGGGCCGTGGCCTGCTTGTGTTCGGTCAGGGTGATGCGGCGCTTGGCCTCGCCGCGGCTCATCACCCGGCCCGCACCATGCGAGCAGGAGCAGAAGCTCTCGGCGTTGCCGAGGCCGCGCACGATGTAGCTCTTCGCGCCCATGCTGCCGGGGATGATGCCGAGCTCGCCGAGCTTGGCGCTGACCGCACCCTTGCGGGTGATGAACAGCTCGCGGCCGCCGTGGGTTTCGCGCTGCACATAGTTGTGGTGGCAGTTCACCGCTTCCTTGTCGGTCTGGAAACGCTTGGGGATCTCCTCCGCCAGCGCGGCCAACGCGCGCCGCATCATCAGCGTGCGGTTGATGCGCGCATAGCGCTGCGCCCAGTCCACCGCGAACACGTACTGATCGAAGTGCTTGCTGCCTTCCTCGAAGTAGGCCAGGTCCTTGTCCGGCAGGTTGGCGATGTGATGCTGCATATCGCGCTTGGCCAGCTCGATGAAGTGGGTGCCGATGGCGTTGCCGACACCGCGCGAACCCGAGTGCAGCATCAGCCACACGCGCTGCTCTTCGTCGATGCAGACCTCGACAAAATGGTTGCCGGTGCCGAGCGTTCCGAGGTGGTGGGCGTTGTTGGTATGCGCCAGCCGCGGATGCCACTCGCACAGACGCTCGAAGTCCGCCTCAAGCCCCTTCCACGCGGTGGCGACCGACGCCGGCACCTGTTCCCAGGCGCCGGGGTCGCGGCGGCCCGGCTTGCGGCCGTGCGGAATGGCGCGCTCCAGCCGCGTGCGCAGCATCGCCAGTGAATCCGGCAGATCCGCGGCGGTGAGCGTGGTGCGGCTGGCGATCATGCCGCAGCCGATGTCGACGCCGACCGCGGCCGGGATGATGGCGCTCTCGGTGGGCACCACCGAGCCAACGGTAGCACCGATGCCGAGATGCACATCGGGCATCACCGCAAGCCAAGGGCCGACCACCGGCAGGCGCGCGATCTTGCGCAGCTGTTCGCGGGCCTGGTCTTCCAGCGGCACGCCGCGGGTCCAGAGCTTGATCGGCACGGCGCCGGGGTCGTGGATGAGGTCGTAGTTTTCGGTGTTCATCATGTTCATGGTGTGCGCGGTTTCAGAGGGTTTCGACCAGCCGCACCGCCGAGGTGCGCACATAGGTCAGGCCGCCATCTTCACGGCGGAGGGTCAGGAAGGTCTCCCAGCTACCCAAAAGGTTGGGGCCCGATGCGCTATCGCCTCCCCCCAGTACGCGTACGGGAGACAGCACCTGGCCGTGAGACAGGGTTAAGCGATAGCAGCGGTCGGGATCAAGCCGATCGTCCCGGATCGGGAGCTGCTGCTGGCGTTGCTGCTGGCGACGGTGCGACTGTCGCCTTGCCGAGGCCACGGCAAAGAGCACGGCTAGCAGCAGCACGCAGAAGAAGAGCATCAGTGTGTTCGACATGGTGTCCCTCTGAGGCTTAGACAGTAGATTGAACGGTGCGACAAGGTCGGTGCCGGGACGTCACAGTTTGGAATGTAGTCCCGACGGCATTCGCGCCGTTCAAAATCGGTGCTGTTCGGAATCGGTGCTGTTTGAAATCTAGGTGCTTCGGCGCGGCGACAAGGTGGGTTGGAGACGTTGCCAATGCTCTACCGCTGAGCTACGGACCCTACGTGTCAACCTCCTACCCAACAGTTGTTCTCGGTTTTTATAGATAACAATTGTGGGGCGGTTTGAGGAGGTTTCAGTGAGCAAGGCAGGCATC
>NZ_JBILJQ010000009.1:0-103435 GCF_044377145.1 Aquimonas sp. | reverse complement strand
TGACCCTGCCCAGTGAACTCGGAAGCAACGAGATCGCAAGCATGAGCGAATCCGCCACTCAGGAGAACGAATGACAGCTATCTGGTGAACAGGCTGTCTCAAAGGGGTTGACGCGTTCCGCAGCACACTGTCATCACTCACCTCGAAACGCAGGTTGGCGCTTGGCAACAAATCGTTGTAGCTCTTCGAGAACAGGGTTGGCAGGTAGGGGCCGAACGCCGAGCTGGTCACGGCGCCTGGGGTGCCAGCGGTGGCAGCAACGTTCACCAAGGCCTCGGACGTAGTGCGCACATAGCGCAGGCCGACATCGCCGCTCCAGCTCGCGCCGCCAAAGTCGAGCTGCACGTAAGCGGCCGTGCTGTCTTCCTGCAGACCGTAGTCGCCCTGCCAGAAGGCGCGGCTGACCGGATTGCGCGTTGTGAAGCGGCGATTGAACTCGGCCAGCTGCTCGGGCGAGTACTGCCAGATCGCGCGCGGGAAGTTGCCGCCGATGCCATTGGCGTAGTCGCCCGGGTACAGCGTGAACCCCTGCGGGAAGTTGGCCGGGTTGAACGGCGAGGTCGCCGGATCAGGGCAATTGAAGGTGGCCGGATTCCAGTTGAAGGCGTCACCGTTCGAACAGGCCGGGCCCTGGCCGATCGCTCCGAAAGCGCTGCGTTCGGACTCGTTCCAACGCAGGCCGAACTGCAGCTGGCGCAGGGTGTCATGGGCGAACACGAAGTCACCATCGATCTGGGCCCAGGTCGATTCGTCGCGAACATTGACGTTCTGAGCGCCGAAGATCCAGTCGAGCGGAGTGTTTCTGGGCGAGCTGACGTCCCAGTTGCGCAGTGACCAGTCGGCGGCGCCGTTGAGGCCATTCAAGCGATAGCTGGCGCCGCTGCCGATGCCCATATCCCATTCGGCCACATCCTGGGTCGGCGTCTTTCCGCGGCCACGCGACTGCCCGACCTTGCCTTCGAAGCTCAGCGCATCGCTGGCGCGGAAAGCCGCGTCGAGGTTGACGAAGCGGCTGGAAGAACCCGAACCCGGGCGCGAGATCTGGTCGTAGACGGCGTACGCGTTGCCGGCGATGGGATCGAATTCGGCCTGTACCAAGGTGCCGTTGCGTACCACGTAACCCGCGCGCGGTGCCTGCCCTTGTCCTCCTGCGAGGATGCGGCTGTTCCACAGCAGCAGGTTGCGGTTGTAGTTGTCGGCATCGAGTTTCGAGGTGAACGCGGTGAGGCTCAGCGACAGGTCGTCATTGGGACGAAGATCGAAGGTGACCAACCCGCCGGTGCGCTTGCGCTCCTGCTCAAAAAGGGCCGAGCCGATCAGCACCGGATACGCCACGCCTGACAGATCCGGATTGCTTTGGGCGATGCGGCTGCCGGGTGCGATGGTGTCGTAGCCGAGCATCTCCTGCCCGTCACGCCGCAGATGCCGCTCTTCCGAAAAGCCCTGCACCATCACGCCGAAGTTGCTCTGCGCGTTCTTCCAGTTCAACAACGCCGAGAGCTGCGGCGCGTACTTGTCCGGAAGGTCCGCATAGACGCCGCCGATCGATGCCTCGATGCTCAGATCCTTGCTGAAGTCCAGCGGCTTGCGGGTACGGATATCGATCGAGCCGACCACGCCGCCTTCGACCTGGCTGGCCTGCGCGGTCTTGTAGACGACGATCTCGCCGACCAGTTCGGAGGGCAGCAGCGAGTAGCTGACGCTGCGGCCGACGCTGCCGGTCTGGTTGAGCACGAACCAGTCGCCCGAAGACACGAAATGGCCGTTGATCAGCGTCTGGGTCAGGCTCGGACTGGTACCGCGCATGCTGACGCGGTCGTTCTCGTCGAAACCGCCTTCGGTTGCGCTGGCAGAGCTGATGTTGATGCCGGGCACCCGCTGCAGGGTGTCGGCGATATTCTTGTCGGGCATCTTGCCGATGTCTTCGGCGGTGATCACCTCGACCAGTGAATCGGAATCACGCTTGCTGTCCAGCGAGCGCTGCAGGCTGCCGCGGATACCGGTGACGACGATGGCATCGAGTTCGGCGGCATCTTCGCGCGTCTCCTGTGCCTGCGTCGGGCCGCCGAAGGCCAGCGCACTGGCGATGCTCATCGCGAGGATCGTTCTGCTCTTGGTCATTGCTGTGCTCCCACTTGTGGGTGTAGCGCTTGTTCGGATACGCCGCGCTCCGCGGTCGCTCCTGCGCCTTGGATGTGATGACGGATCGCCCGCCGACTCTCGTGGACGCCACGCGACATGGATCGCCATCAACCACAGCGACATGCCCACAGGGCAACCCCTCCCCGCGCCCTGCCGATACCGTTCCCCCGGCTCTCGACTGAGCGTGGGGCGAGTCTGTCCGTATCATGATTACGTTGTCAAGATCCTGTCTTTAATGTGCACAGGCTGGTCGACACAGCCCCTGACCGCAGCAAGACCGAGAGATCATGGGAGAACGCGCCCAAGCCGAATGCCTTCTTCAGAAGCGCCGAAAATCGTTATGACGCAGCCATCGACAAGATTGACATCGTTAGGCATGATCGACCCCAATTCGCTCCGTGGGGCGCCGCTGCTGCGGCGACGGGGCGCATCGACACTCACGGGGAGGAGACACACGTGAAAACAACACAACCCGGCGCCAGCTACGGCAGCGCCATGGTGATCATCGGCACGCTGTTTTTCATTTTCGGCTTCGTTACCTGGCTGAACGGGCCGCTGATCGAGTTCGTCAAGCTGGCCTTCGATCTGGATGCCGACTGGAAGGCCTTCATGGTGACCTTCGCGTTCTACATCGCGTACTTCTTTCTGGCCCTGCCGGCGAGTTCGATCCTCAAACACACCGGCATGAAGCGCGGCATGGCGCTGGGCTTGCTGGTGATGGCGGTGGGCAGCGTGGTGTTCGGCCACTTCGCCACCGCACGCCACTATCCGGCCGCGCTGGCCGGCCTGTTCACTATCGGCTCGGGCCTGGCCTTGCTGCAGACTGCGGTCAATCCGTACATCAGCATCATCGGTCCACTTGAAAGCGCGGCCAGCCGGATCAGCATCATGGGTATCTGCAACAAGCTGGCCGGCGTGCTGGCGCCGATCGTGATCGGCGCGGTCGCCCTGCGCGGGCTCGGCGAGATCCAGGCTCAACTGGCACAAGGTCCGGATGCAGCGACCCGCGAGGCCCTGCTCAACAGCTTCGCCGCGCAGATCTACTGGCCCTACATGAGCATGGCCGCCCTGCTTGCCCTGCTGTCGGTGGGCATTCTGTATTCGCCGCTGCCGGATCTGCGGCCCGAGCTGGCCAATGCCTCGTCAGGCGCGCGCCAGCGCGGGCTCGGTGGCTATCCGCACCTGTGGCTGGGTGCGTTCTGTCTGTTCCTGTACGTCGGTGTCGAGGTACTGGCCGGTGATGCCATCGGCACCTATGGCCGGGCACACGGCCTGCCCGCCGATGAGACCAAGTACTTCACCTCGCTGACACTGGCCGCGATGCTGGTCGGCTATGTCGCCGGCATCATCGCCATCCCGCGCTGGATCAGCCAGGAGCGCGCGCTGGCGGTCTCAGCGGTGACCGGCATCGTGTTCAGCATCGGCGCATTGCTGACGGCCGGATACGCCTCGGTGATCTTTGTCGCCCTGCTCGGCCTGGCCAATGCGCTGATGTGGCCGGCGATCTTCCCGCTGGCCATCCGCGGCCTCGGCGCACTGACCGAACGCGGCTCGGCGCTGCTGATCATGGGCATCGCCGGCGGCGCGGTGATCCCCAGCGCGTATGCCTATCTGAAGGATCTCTACGACTTCCAGTGGGTGTTCGTGGCGATCACGGTGCCGTGCTACCTGTACATCCTCTACTACGCCTTGCTCGGTTGCCGGGTGGGCGTGGACGAGATTCCGGCTCGACCGCAGCCGCTGCAGCAGCCCGCAGGCTGAGGTTTGCCGTCGGTCGAACCTTGCGCGCCCCGGCTGATAGCGCCAGCACGCGCCTTAGGCGGCTGGCGGGGCATCGACACCTTTGTACGGGGCCACTTGCCCGCGACCGCAAGCCGGGCTCTGCTAGCATCCCCGTCACGCCCGGGCCGCTTCGCAGAAATGCGTGCGGCCCCCACAGCTCGGGAACCACCGGATTGCATATCCCCACCATCAAGGACGTCGCGGCCAAGGCCGGCGTCTCTGTCAAGACCGTCTCCAGGGTCATCAATCACGAGGCCTCGGTGCAGGCCAGCACGCGGCAGCGCGTGGAAGCGGCAATCGAGGTCTTGCGCTACCGTCCGGATCTCTCCGCGCGCAGCTTGCGCGGCATGCGCTCGTATGCACTCGGCGTCGTGTACGACAACCCCAACCCGTACTACGTGATCGCAGTCCAGAACGGCCTACTGTCAGTCTGCCGCGAGTTCGGCTACGGCCTGCAGATCCATCCCTGCGACTCCAACTCGCCGACGCTGGCCGAGGAGCTGGTGCAGCTGGTCCGTCAGAACCGCCTTGCAGGCCTGGTGCTGGCACCGCCGATGTCCGAACGCGACGAGCTGGTGCAGACCTTGACTGCGGCCAAGGTGCCGCTGGTGCGGCTGATCTCGGCCAGCAGCGATCCGCAGGACGGGCACCTGTGCGTGTATGTGGACGACCGCAGCGCGGCGCGGGAGATCACCACCCACCTGATCCAGATGGGGCATCAGCGAATCGGTTTCATCTGGGGCGGGCCCGAGCATCGTTCCAGCCCTGAACGCTACAAGGGCTATGAAGAAGCCCTGCGCGACTACGGTGTCTCCATGGACCCCGAACTCGTGGTGCAGGGCGACTACAGCTTCGACGAAGGCTTCCGCGCCGCGCGTCGGTTGCTGGCGCTGCCCAATCCGCCAACGGCGATTTTCGGTTCGAACGACGAGATCGCCGCCGGAGTGCTCGCTGCGGCGCGTTCGATCGGGGTCAATGTGCCCTTCGATCTGTCGATCGCGGGTTTCGAGGACAGCCCGTTCTCCAAGCAGTCCTGGCCAGCGCTGACGACCGCACGTCAGGACACCCAGGAGATCGCCCGCACCGCCGGCCGCATGCTGATCGAGGAAGTGGACCGCGACGAGAGCGCACCGCCACCACGCAACTGCGGCTTCAGCCCCAGCCTGGTGGCGCGTGGCTCCACCACCCCGGTGCGGCCCGGACGCGAAGGCTGAATACGACAATGCCCGGAGTGTCCAACACTCCGGGCATTGTTCAGTCACCCGCCGAATCTCGCATCTGGACAGGCTCTCAGGTGCCGATCGCTACAGCCGCGTCCACGCGTCCTGCCAGGCCCAGCCGCTGCCCGGCGCGTACGCGGTGCCGCTGATGTTGCACCAGCCGCCATTGGGGAACGGACGACAGCGATAGCGCTGGCCGTCGCTGCCGAGTACGACCGTCTGGCCGGCCTGGTAGGTGCCCAGTCCCTGCGGATAGACGTGATCGTAGTCGCCGCCGCCGGTGGCGGGGCTGTGCTGGATCGACACCGTCGCATCGGCGCTGGCCGTACCGTTGGATGCGCGCAAACGCAGCTGCAGGGTTTGCGCGCTGCTCGGATTTGCCAGCGTCAGTCGCGTGCTGACGCCCGTCTCGCTGCTGAGTTGGCCCGCGCCTGACAGCAGGCTCCAGCTGTAGCTCAAGGGCCGCCCGGCCGGATCACTGGACTGCGCGGCCGAGAGCTCGTCCACGCCCGCACCAACGACTGCAGTGGTGCTGGCACTGATGCGCGACACCGGTGGCAGCACGCCGACATCGGGCAACTGGATGTCGATCTGGTGGTTCAAGTTCAGCGTGCGCCGCGCAAACACGCGATTGGCGGTGGCGCTGCGCTGCGGCACGATCTGGCCGCTGGCCTCAAGCACCCCGATGCGCGCATCGCCGGAAGTCTGGTTTACCGTCAGCGCGAAGTGATACGGCCACTCGCTGGCCGCGCCCTGCCCCGCCGCCACGCGATGACTGACGCGCCCGACATCGCCGCCCTGCGCATTGAACAAGCGCAGGCTCACCGTCGAACCTTCAGGCAGTGCGTTCTGTGCACTGAGCGCGCCGAGCTCGGCCCAGGTGGTGTTGACGCCACCCGTGAACTCGACGTCGACGCAGGTGTAGAAGGCCTCGGTGCTGTCGGAGCGCTGCCAGACGTTGTAGATCACGTGGCGACCCGCGCGCTGCGGCAGCGGACAGTTCATGCGGTAGATATTGCCCGGCGACAGCGGCACGTTGCCGAGCCGACAGAACTCCTCAAGATCGTCCCAGCGCAGCGCGCGCGAGCCGTCCCAGCCGGCGCGGGTGATGTAGAAAATCCAGTCCCGCGTCGAATGCGCGGCGGGCGCGCGGAACTCGAACTGGAAGCGGCCGCTCGCATCGGGCGCTATCGGCTGCGCCTTCCAGTCGCGCACGGCGTCCAAGCCCTGGAACATGCCGTTGTTGCCGCTGCAAAGCTTGCCGTCGGGCACGACGGCGCGGTGATTGCCCGCGGCATTGGCTTGATTGACGCCGTTCCAGTTGTAGAAGGCCTGGGTGCCGAACTGCTGCACATGGGCACGGCAGGCGGGATCGGCAGGATTCTCGATATTGCCTTGGGCGCAGTAGTACACGCGGCTGGCCGGCACCGACATCGAACCGTGCGCAGCGACCTGAGCAGGTGCGACCGCAAGGCCGACGGTGAGCGCGAACAGACTCAAGGCCATCGGGTGAATCAGGGGCTTGTTTGCAGACATGAGGAATCTCCTGACCTGCGCGCCACGCGCAGGCCGAGTGGAATGGATGGCGCGAGCGGTGCTCGCGCACGGAGGAAAGCAATCGAATACGTCGCTGATAACTGCGGTGCAGAACGCGGCGCGCAGCTGCGATGGATCGGTGCAGATCCCCCTGCGGAGGGCAATCACCTTCCGCAGGGGGATCGCCAAGCGTCGATACAGCGCTGCGGGCTGGAGGGTGCCTGCACGCCTGCGAGCTCGAAGCGCGACAAGGTGCAGACCCAGGGGCTCAGAATGCTCGCCCACATGCGCCGGATCGATTTAGTCAACCGCTAGTTGCGCAGCCCTTCGTGCACTGCGCGCGACAGGCTGCCTTGCGCGTCGTCGCCCGAGAGCTCCCAGAAGAAGGCGCCACCCAGACCCATCTGGCGCGCATAGCTCATCTTGTCGCGCACCGTCTGCGGGTCGTCGAAGCTCCAGAACGTGTTGCCGTTGAAGATCCAGTGCGCGCCGGCCTGGCTGTCGCGGAAACTCGGCCAATTGAGGTTCTGCAGCACTTTGTAGTCTTCGATGCCGGCCTCATAGGTGCCGGTCGCGGCGCGACCGTTCTGGTACAGGCCATTGTTGACATTCGGTACGCCGGTCCAGCCACGACCGTAGAATCCAATGCCGATGTGCAGCTTGTTGGCCGGCACTCCGCGCTGCAGGAAGGCGTTCAGTGCGTCGTCGGTGTTGTAGAGCAGCCGGTCGCCGGTGTTGGGCTCAGCCGCCGGGCGGAACAGAGCCGAGTGGTGGTTGGTCTTGGGCTCCCAAGCGCCGTTGAAGTCGTAGGTCATGACCAGGATGGCGTCGAGGTACTGGTGATACTGGCCCGGATCGGTAACCCGGATCTTGTCGACGCCTGCACCCACCGCGACGGTCAATTCCAGCCCGGGACGGATGGCATCGAGTTGCCGCCTGAACTCCGCCAGCAAGCCGGTGAAGTTCTCGCGGTCTTCAGGGCGTCCGCAGGCGAGGCCGCAAGCGACCGGGTACTCCCAGTCGATGTCGATGCCATCGAATACCCCGGCCGCCGCACCGACGCCACCCGCACCGTCCACGACCGGCAGGTTGCCGCGGATGTAGGCATCAATGCAGGAGCGTACGAACGCGACCCGGTTCTCCGGACGTGCCGCGTCCGAGAATCCGCGCGACCAGGTCCAGCCACCGAGCGAGATCAGCACCTTCAGCCCGGGGTTGCGCTGCTTCAGCTTGCGCAGCTGGTTCCAGCTGCCACGCAGGGGCTGATCCCAGGTATCGGCAACACCGTCGACACTCTGTGCTGCATTGAAGCTGCGACCGTAGTCGGCCCAGGCGTCACCGCCCGCACCGGTGTTGCCGTCTGCAGGCTGGTTGACGCCAACCTCGCAGCGGTTGTTACGGACATTGCCGAAGGCGTAGTTGATGTGGGTAATGCGCTCGGCGGTGCCGCTGGTGGCGATGTTGCGCACCAGATAGTTGCGGGCGTAGATGCCCCACTGCACGAAGTACGCGGTGACTCGCTGACCACCGACGACCTGCGGACGCGTGCGCACGCTCAGCGCACCGCTTTGCGCCGAACTACCGGCTGCAGTCACTGCCGCCACGGTGAAGCTGTACGCCGTATCGGGGCTCAGGCCGGTCGCAGTGAAGTTCGGCGTGGCGACCGTGTCCAGCAATGTGCCGCCGCGGTAGATGCGGTACTGGATGCTGCAGTTCGACGGCGGGCTCACCGCACTCCAGCTCAGGCTGATGCTGTTGCTGGTCTGGGAGGGTGATGCCAAGCCACTGGGCACCGCTGGCACCGCAGTGCACTGTGCCGCTCGAAGCGTGCGCGCGCTGAGCGCGGCACTCAGGGCCGAGAGGTTGCCGGCGCCGTCGCGCGCGCGCACCTGGTAGCTGTAAGCGGTGTCGGCGGTCAGCCCGGTGTCGTTGAAGCTGGTCGTGGTCGGCTGACCGACGCGTGCTCCGTTGCGCCAGACTTCGTAGCCGACCACACCCGTACCACCGGCATTGTCGGTGGAAGCGCTCCAGCTCAGCGCAATACTGCTGGTGGTCTGGCTGGGAGATGCAAGCGATGCCGGCACCGACGGTGGCACCGTATCGGTGCCCGGCGTCACAGTAACGGCGACCGCCGCCGACGTGGTGCGCGCGCCGCGGTTGTCTTGGGCCACCGCAGTCAGGCTGTAGCTGCCGGCGGCCGCATTGCTCCAAACCACCGAGTACGGAGCGCTGGAATCCACGCCCAGCGATACCGTGCCCCGGAAGAATTCGACCGACGCCACGCTGCCGTCGCTGTCGCTGGCGTTTGCTGCGAGCGTGATGGCACTGCCAGCGGCGAAGCTGTCACCGGCACCCGGCGCACTCAGATTGACGGTGGGCGGCTGGTTCTCGCCTACCGATCCACAGGCGCCGAGATCGCGATACCACCCGCAGCTCGGACAATGGGTCGGCGGAGCGTTCCAGATTGGAATCACCGCTTCGTAGAGCCGGCCCGAGTAGACCAGGCGATTGCCCGGCTGGTAGATCGTGCTGGCTTGCCAGGCCGCTACGCCTTCGCAGCTGACGGTCTGGGCCTGGGCGGGCTGTGGCCCGAGCAGCAGGAATGAGAGGCCGGCAGCAGCCAGGCCTTGCAGCAATGCGCGCATGTGAGTGTCTCCCCGGTGGGTGCGGAGCCGTTCGCCGTTCAATGGCAGCGGCTCCGTGAGCGTTGGCGTGCACGCGAACCGGATTCCGGTACGCGGCGGCGAAGGTGCCGTGGCGCCCCTCCGCAACGGCATGACAACGATAGCACCGAAGCTGTCCTCTATAGTGATAAACGTCACACTACGATGTACTTGTTGCCCTGCAGCACAGTCCAGTCAAGGGTCCATGCTCCGATGGAACGATCGGATCAAGCCGCGTCGGCAATGCCGAGCCACGATGAAGGCGATCCACCAAAGAGTCCACATAGATACCACTCTGCCGATTATTGCCAAATACTCGCCTTTTGGTTTGCTTGTGGTAGCGTAATTTCATCCCTGAGCCCCCAACAAAGGCCCAACATGCCCACCCCCTCGCTCATGTTCCTGGAATCGAAGGAAGCGTCAGTCGCCGTTGCGCGACTTCTGGCAGGAAATGAATCAGATGTCTCACGATGGTCAACGAATCTCAGAAAGCGCCCTCCAACGGTGCTGGTGACGGCAGCCCGCGGCAGCTCGGATCACGCCGCGACTTTCGCCAAATACATGATCGAAACACTGACCTCCACGCCCACGCTGTCGGCCTCGCCTTCCGTGAGCTCGGTCTATGCGACCGACCTTCGCCTACAGGGGGCGGTGTTTTTGGCCATCAGCCAGTCCGGGCGCAGCCCGGATCTCCTCGCGCAGGCGGAAGCGGCACGCCGCGGCGGCGCACAGGTAGTTGCCTTGGTGAACGATGAACAGTCGCCGTTGGCGCGCCTGGCTGATCTGCTGCTGCCGCTGCACGGGGGCCCCGAGCGCAGCGTCGCAGCGACCAAGAGCTTCATCTGCGCCCTCGCCAGCGTGCTGCAAATCTGTGCGCACTGGACGGAGTCGTCGAGCCTGCGATCCGCGCTCGAGCGCCTGCCAGAGCAGCTGGCGCAGGCGTTCGAGCTTGACTGGTCAGCACTCAGCACAGCGCTCGTGGGCGCGAGCAATCTGTTCGTACTTGGCCGTGGCCCCGGGCTCGCCGTGGCTCAAGAGGCCGCACTCAAACTCAAAGAGACCAGCGCCCTCCACGGCGAGGCTTACAGTGCCGCCGAAGTCCGGCACGGGCCGATGACCCTGGTCGGTCCGGGTTTTCCGGTATTGGTGTTCGCGCAGAACGATCCCAGTCGCTCCGGCACTCTGGAGGTTGCGCGCGAGTTCTCCGCGCGCGGCGCGCAAGTGCTGTGTGCAGATCCGGACGGCCCGGGCGCGTTGCCCGTGATCGAGTCGGCCCACCCGGCCTGCGCACCTTTGCTACAGATCTGCAGCTTCTATCGTGCCGCCAATGCGCTGGCGCTCGCCCGCGGGCGCGACCCCGACCAGCCGCCACATCTCAACAAGGTGACGGAAACCGTGTGATGCAGCAGCTCATCTGCGCAGACCGCGTGTTGACCGGTCACGGCTGGCTGGAGGCAGGGGCGGTCGGCGTGAGCGCTGGCCGTGTCGAATGGGTCGGCAGCGCCGCCGGTGCGCCGCACGCTCAGCAGAGGATCGAGCTGGGCGATGCGATCCTTGCGCCCGGGTTTATCGATCTGCAGGTCAATGGCGGCGGCGGGGTGCTGTTCAACGACGACCGCAGCCCGCAGGCCTTGGCGCGCATCGCAGCCGCACATCGACACTTCGGCACCACCGGGTTTCTGGCCACACTCATCAGCGACACGCCCGGCGCCACCGCCGAGGCCGTTCAGGCCACGCGGAATGCGCTGGCAATAGGCACGCCGGGCCTGCTCGGACTGCATCTGGAGGGCCCGTTTCTTGCGGCGGAGCGTCGCGGCGTGCATCGCGCAGAGCACTTTCGCGAGCCCAGCGACAACGACATCGGAGCTCTCTGCGCGCATGGCCTGCAGCACCTGCTGATAACGGTGGCGCCTGAGCACATCCGCCCCGCACAGATTCAACGCCTGTGCGATGCAGGAATTCGTCTTTCCGCAGGCCACAGTGCGGCCAGCTTCGAGCAAGCCCTTGCAGCGTTTGCGGCTGGCCTCAGCGGTGTGACCCATCTGTTCAACGCAATGCCGTCGCTGGCCGGGCGCGCACCGGGATTGCTGGGTGCAGCGCTGCTGAATCGCGCGGTGTGGTGCGGCTTGATTGTCGATGGTCATCACCTGCACCCGGCCAGTCTTCAGCTGGCCGTGCAGATGAGGCCCGGACGCTGTTTCCTGGTCAGCGACGCGATGTCGCCGGTAGGCAGCGACATCGATGAGTTCGTGCTCGATGGCCGCAAAGTTCATGTGCGGAACGGACGCTTGGAAACCGAGCAGGGCGTGTTGGCCGGCGCTTGTCTCGACATGTCGCTCGCGGTCCGCAACTGCCTCGCTCAGAGCGGCCTACCGCTGGATGAGGTGCTGCGCATGGCCTCCACCTACCCGGCCGACTTTCTGGGAGCACGCGAGCGCGGACGCATCGAGGTCGGCGTGTATGCAGACTTGGTGCAGCTGAGCCCGGAGCTTGAAGCGGTGGCGACCTGGATCAACGGCGAGCACGTCGTCAAACGCTGAGCCTGCGCTGGCGCAGACAACTGGAACTCGCTCGCCTCGGCGCTACCTGCAACGGAGCGGCTTAGTAACACAATCACCGCGTTCGGATCCTTCCGCCCGTCGTCACGATTGCACGTGCCACCTGCGCCAGACGCGGCGGCGGAACGCCTGCCAAGCATTCAACACGTGTGGACGAAACAAAAAGGCCTCGCTTTCGCGAGGCCCTCTTGTTTGACGCTTGGCGTCCCCACGGGGATTCGAACCCCGGTCGCCTCCGTGAAAGGGAGGTGTCCTAGGCCTCTAGACGATGGGGACTAGGAAGTGGTGGAGCCAGCCGGGATCGAACCGGCGACCTCTACAATGCCATTGTAGCGCTCTCCCAGCTGAGCTATGGCCCCACGTGCTGGAGAGTCGAAAATTTTAGAGATGAAATACGAAACCGTCAAGCCTTTTGATCGAGGGAGTTTCGCGAGCTCACCCTGATGCGTGAACCTGCAGATCCAAATGATCGTTCGATGCTTCGCTCAGGCTGAAACGGCCATGACCCTGCTCCCCCAGGTACTCCAGCCAGCGCCCGAGAAAACTGTTCATCCGCATACGCTGATCGATCATCGCCCGTGCCATGCCTCGCAGGCCCAACAGGTCCTGCCAGCGCTGACTGACTTCGCAGTGAGTGACTTCAGCCAATCGAGCATCGGTATAGAGCCGCAGCATCGCCGACGGATCCATCTGGCCAGTGCCGGCGTCCACCAATGCATAGGTAAGCCGAAGCTCAATCGTGTAGCTGTGGCGGGCGATCACATCGAGCTGCAGATCGAGACCATCGCCCACGCTGGAGCGGTAGCTTCCTTCCACAAGTTCAAGCACCGGGAACAGACTGATCAGCCGCCAGTAGTTGTCGGCATAGCGATCCATCAGCAGGCCCAGGCGATTGGGCAAGGCGGATACGGGAAGGACGGAGAGTCTGGACATGCGCGCGAGCCTAACATGCAGCCGGGAGAGCGCTGCGTGGACGAAGTCAGTACAGCTGGCGCTCGATGCCCAAGGTCGACATCACCTTGCTGGCGATCTCTTCGATCGAAGTATGGGTGGTACTGAGCACGGGCAGATTTTCCTGACGGTACAAGGCCTCGGCGATCGACACCTCGGACTTGCACTGCTCCAGATTCGCGTAGCGACTGCCGGGCCGCCGCGCCTCGCGAACCTGGCGCAGCCGCTCCGGGTCGATGGTCAGCGCGAACAGCTTCTTGCGGAACGGTCGCAGGCGCTTGGGCAGTTCGCGGTTTTCCAGATCCTCTTCGGTCAGGGGATAGTTGGCCGCACGCACGCCAAAGTGCAGGGCCAGATACAGGCAGGTCGGTGTTTTGCCGGAGCGCGACACCCCGACCAGAATCAGATCGGCATCGTCGTAGCGCACGTCCATGCCGTCGTCATGCGTCAGCGCATAGTTGGTGGCATTGATGCGCGCCTCGTAGGCCTTGTAGTCCACCATCGCATGCGCCTTGTTGACCCGCGGCTGACGCGGCTCGGCCAGCTCCGACTCAAGCGGGCTGATGAAGGGACGAAATACATCGAGCATCAGCGCCCCGCTCTCGGCAATGATGTCAGTGAGCGTGCCGTCAACGACGGTGTTCACTACGATCGGGCGCAGCCCACAATGCGCGCCGCGCTGGCGGATGCGCTCGGACGCGAGCTGCGCCTTGTCGTAGGTGTCGACGAAGGCGATTCGCTGGGTCTCGAAGTTCACGCCCTCGAACTGGGTCAGCAGGGCATGGCCGATGGTCTCAGCCGTGATGCCGGTGCCGTCCGAAATGAAGAACACAGGCCGCGGCCCACTCATCGCTATCCCCTTGATCTGAAAAACTTATGCACGACTGGACTGGAATTGGACTTGTGCCCGTCGGACGCGGACAGCATCATACGCGCCCTGCGCTGTCGCACTGCAGCATGCGATCAGGCGCACAGTTCTTCCCTGCCCTCCCCCTTTGAACCCCCTTCCAAATCAGGAGTCGCCCCTTGAACGCGCACGTGCTCTGGCTGCATGAGCTTCGCCTGTCCGATCTCGCCCAGGTGGGCGGCAAGAATGCTTCGCTAGGCGAGATGATCGGCCATCTGAGCGGATTGGGCGTGTCGGTGCCCGGAGGCTTTGCAACCACGGCGTCAGCATTCCAGGAATTCATCGCCGAGAACAATCTGGCCGAGCGTATTCAGACCAAGCTCGCGGCACTGGATGTTGAGGATGTCGATTCGCTGGCGATCGCTGGCAAGGAAATCCGCGGCTGGGTGATCGAGGCGCCGTTACCGCGGGCGCTCGATGCCGCAGTTCGCGAGGGCTATGGGCGGATGTGTTCTGAGGCCGGCGTGGCTGAAGTTGCGGTGGCCGTGCGCTCCTCCGCCACCGCTGAGGACCTGCCGGACGCGAGTTTTGCTGGCCAGCAGGAAACCTATCTGAATGTGGTGGGCCTCGATGCAGTCGTGCATCGGGTGAAGGAGGTGTTTGCCAGCCTCTACAATGACCGCGCCATCGCCTACCGCGTCCATCATGGCTTCAAGCACGAGGACGTTTTCCTGTCGGCCGGCGTGCAGCTGATGGTGCGCTCGGATGTCGGCGCCTCGGGCGTGCTGTTCACGCTCGACACCGAATCCGGGTTCCGCGACGTGGTCTTCGTCACCTCCAGCTACGGTCTCGGCGAAATGGTCGTGCAGGGCGCGGTCAACCCTGATGAGTTCTACGTCTACAAGCCCACCCTTCGCGCCGGCAAGCACGCGGTGTTGCGACGCCAGATCGGCGCGAAGCAGCAGCGCATGGTGTACTCGGATCAGCCCGGCGAACGCGTGCGTATCGAGCCCACCCCGGATGCGCTGAAGCGCCAGTTCTCGATCTCCGATGCCGATGTCGAGGAGCTCTCGCGGCAGGCCCTGACCATCGAGCAGCACTACGGCCGACCGATGGACATCGAGTGGGCCAAGGACGGCGTCACCGGCAAGCTCTACATCGTGCAGGCACGCCCGGAGACAGTGAAATCACGTGCTCGCGCGACTCAGATCGAGCGCTTTCATCTGTCCGGCAAGAGCGAAATCCTGGCGCAGGGGCGCTCGATCGGCCACAAGATCGGCAGCGGTGTGGCCAAGGTCATCCGCTCGCTGAAGGACATGAACCGGGTCGAGCCCGGCGATGTGCTGGTGGCCGACATGACCGACCCCGACTGGGAGCCGGTGATGAAGCGCGCGTCGGCCATCGTTACCAATCGCGGCGGCCGCACCTGCCACGCGGCGATCATCGCGCGCGAGTTGGGGGTGCCGGCCGTGGTCGGCTGCGGCGATGCACTGGACAAGATCCCCGACGGCGCCAAGGTCACGGTGAGCTGTGCCGAGGGCGACACCGGCCTGATCTTCGACGGCGAGCTGGCGTTCGAGCGCATCGTCACAGACCTGGAGCGCATGCCGCCTGCCCCGCTGAAGATCATGATGAATGTCGGCAACCCCGAGCGCGCATTCGATTTCGCCCAGCTGCCGCATCAGGGCATTGGCTTGGCACGGCTCGAGTTCGTGATCGCGCGCCAGATCGGCGTGCACCCGAAGGCCCTGCTTGAGTATTCGAAGCAGCCGGCCGACATCAAGGCGAAGATCGATGAACTGTCGGCCGGCTACTCAGACCCGGTGAGCTTCTACGTCGAGCGCCTGGTCGAAGGCATCGCAACGCTGACCGCTGCGTTCGCGCCGCATCCGGTGATCGTGCGGCTGTCGGACTTCAAATCCAACGAGTACGCGAACCTGATCGCCGGCAGCCAGTACGAGCCGCACGAAGAGAACCCGATGATCGGTTTCCGCGGCGCCAGCCGCTATGTCGACCCGAGTTTCCGCGACTGCTTCGCGCTCGAGTGCAAGGCCATGAAGAAGGTCCGCGACGAGATGGGCCTGACCAACGCCTGGGTGATGATTCCCTTCGTACGCACGCTGGAAGAGGGCCGCAAGGTCATCGAGGTGCTGGCCGAGAATGGGCTCAAGCGCGGCGAAAACGGCTTGAAGATCATCATGATGTGCGAGCTGCCCTCGAACGCCCTGATGGCCGAGGAGTTCCTCGAAATGTTCGACGGATTCTCGATCGGCTCCAACGATCTGACCCAGCTGACCCTGGGCCTGGACCGCGACTCCGGCATCGTCGCCCATCTGTTTGACGAGCGCGACCCGGCGGTCAAGAAGCTGCTGTCGATGGCGATCCAGACCGCGCGGGCGAAGGGCAAGTACATCGGCATTTGTGGCCAGGGCCCGTCCGATCATCCGGACCTGGCGGAATGGCTGCTGGATCAGGGCATCGAGTCGGTATCACTGAACCCGGACACGGTCGTGGATACGTGGCTGCGGCTGGCGAAGCACAAGGGCGTCTAGCAGAGCCTGGGATGCGGGATGCGGGATTGAGAGCCTTTGGTCCCGCCTTCTTCAGCAACGATCCGTGTCGACAAAGGGCCTGCGCACAGCAGGCCCTTTGTCTTTCTCGATGTGGACAAGCGTGCGAATCGCCCGCCTTCAAGCCCGGTCCCGAACTCCCGCCTTCAAGCCACCCGATAGTTCAGCGGCGTCAGCAAATCGATCCCGCATTCGAGATTCTCAAGCCAGGCCAGAAAATCGCCGATGGCCGCGCCCTGCATCGGCAGGCCGTGCTGGGGCACGATCATGTTCGGGTTCAGGCGTCGCACCATGCCCGCCCACAGCCGGCACACCCGGTTGCCAGCCATGTAGCGCCGATGAAAGCCCTCCATCCGCCCGACCACCAGGCTGAATTCGGTGACCGGCGCATAGGCGATGCCGGCGGCGATCATTGACGAGCCGACGTCGCCGGAAAACAGGATCCGGCTGACTGGATCCCAGAAGCTCAGGTTGCCCACTGAGTGCAGAAAGTGCGCCGGCAAGGCGCGGATGTGGCTGGCGCCCATGGGGATGTCCATGCCTTCATCAGGCACAAGCATGTAACGGTCGCCGCCAGCGCCCTTCTGGTAGTGCGGCACGCTGTGGGGGATGAAGCGGCCCCACAGCTTGGAACAGACGATGGTGCAGTCGCTGTACATCAGCCAGCGGTCGACCGAACCGATGATGTCCGGATCCTGATGCGAAGCCAGTATGTAGGTCAGGTTGCGGGTCTGGACGAAACGCGACACCGCCATGTTCAGCGGCGTGTAGAGCAAGGCTCCGCCCGGATCGATCAGCGCGGAATGTTCACCGTCGATCACCAGAAACTGGTTGGCTTGAACCCCGTCATCTCCGCGCACCAGATCCGGAAAAACGATGCACTTGTGGTGCTCGCTGGAAAAGATCTCGTAGGCCATGGCGCATACATCCCGAGGGTGTGAGCGCCGCAGTCTAGTGAGAGTTCCGGGCCGAGAATTGATCAGGCGCAATGATTGGCTGACAACACAAAGAACCGTATCCAGAGCTGACTGCGGCGCCACACAGAGCGATGCCGAAGTCCCGGCTAGTCTTCGATAAACCGGACGCGCCGGGTGATTCCACAGGCCAACTCGTAGCCCAAAGTGCCGGCCGATTGGGCAACGACCTCAACCGGCAGGCCACGCCCCCATGCCACCACCGGCGCGCCCACGCCTGCATCGGGCAGGTCGCTCAAGTCGACGGCCATCAGGTCCATCGAGACCCGGCCCACGGTGCGGGTCAGCTGCCCGCCAACGCTCACAGGCGTTCCCGAACCCGCGTGCCTGGGATAGCCATCGCCATATCCAATGGCTGCGATACCGATACGCAGCGGCCGCTCGGCTACGAAAGCGCCGCCATAGCCCACCGCATCGCCCGGCTCGATGTGCTTGACTGAAATCAGGCGGGTCGAGAGGGTCATCGCCGGCTCCAAACCCATCGATTCACCGGTCGCGCCTTCCACCGCCGACAAGCCATAGAGGGCCCCGCCCGGGCGAATCCAGTCGCGATGCGCCCCAGGCCAGCCCAGCACACCCGCCGAGTTCGACAGCGAATGCTCGCCTGCAAGCCCTGCAACTGCAGCATCGAACCGCCGGATCTGCTCCGCGGTCACCGCACACTCGAACTCGTCGGAGCGCGCGAAGTGGCTCATCAGCACGATGTCCGGGTGGACTGCGGGCAGCTTGAGAAGCCGGGCGTGAACCTCGCGGGCGTCCGTCGCTGGAAAGCCGAGCCGGTGCATACCGGTATCGAGTTTCAGCCAGGTGCGAATCGGCTCGCCGCCGCTGTCCTGTTCAAGCAGTTCCAGCTGACTGGGGTGGTGGATGACCGCATCGACGTGCAGCCGACGCAGCAGGCCCAGATCACTCGACTCGTCGGGGCCGGAAAGCAGCACGACGCGTTGCGAAAGTCCGACCGCGCGTAGTCGCTCCGCATCGGACAAAGCCGCAACACCGAATGCATCGGCACCCTGCAGGGCCTGCGCGACGCGCTCCAGGCCGTGCCCATAGCCATCCGCCTTTACCACCGCCATCACCCGACTGGCGGGGGCTCGCCGGCGGATCAGCGAGAGGTTGTGACGCAGGGCATCAAGATGAATGGTGGCCGATGTCGCTCGGCTCACTCAAAGCTCCCGGCGTAGCCATTGGACGCCAGATTGTCGAAACGCGTGTACTTGCCGTGGAAGGCCAGTTTCACCGTGCCGGTCGGGCCGTGGCGATGCTTGCCGATAATGATCTCCGCCACGCCTTTTTCGCCCGACTCCGGGTTGTAGTACTCGTCGCGATAGATGAACACGATCATGTCGGCGTCCTGCTCGATTGCGCCTGACTCACGCAGATCGGCCATGACGGGGCGCTTGTCGGTGCGGCTTTCCAGCGAGCGGTTCAGCTGCGATAGCGCGATCACGGGCACGTTGAGCTCCTTTGCAAGAGCTTTCAGGCTGCGCGAGATTTCTGAAATTTCGGTGGCGCGGTTCTCTTTGTTTCCGGGCACCTGCATCAGCTGCAGGTAGTCGATGACGATCAGGCCCAGACCGTGCTCGCGCGCAAGGCGACGGCAACGAGCGCGCAGTTCGGTCGGAGACAGCGCCGGGGTGTCATCAATGAAGATCTTGGCGTCGGACAGCATCGTGATCGCGTGGGTCACGCGGCTCCAGTCCTCGTCCTCCAGCTGTCCGGTACGCAGCGATTGCTGGTTGACCCGGCCAAGCGAGGAGATCAGACGAAACGCCAGCTGCGAGGCCGACATTTCCATCGAGAACACCGCCGCCGGCTTCTTGGTCTTGAGCGCTGCGTACTCGGCCACGTTGAGGGCGAACGAGGTTTTGCCCATGGCCGGGCGCGCCGCCAGAATGATCAGGTCCGAGGGCTGCAGGCCGGCGGTGTGCTCGTCGAAATCGAGGAACCCGCTCGGCAGGCCAGTCACCTTGCCCTGGTTCTGGTAGCGCTCCTGCAGTAAGCGGAACGCATCCTTGACCGCCGCTCGCATGCTTTGGAAGCCCTGCCGGCCGCGGCTGCCGGCCTCAGCGATCCGGAACACCTGCTGCTCGGCGACTTCGAGCAACTCGCGCGCCGGCCGGCCCGCAGGCTGATAGCCGTCGTTGGCGATATTGGTGCCGATGTCGATCAGCTGCCGCAGCACCGACTTCTCCCGGACGATGTCGGCGTAGGCGGCGATGTTGGCAGCGCTCGGCGTAGTGCTGGCGAGCTCGACGATATAGGCGCCGCCGCCAATCAGTTCGGATTCGCCCTGGCTGTCGAACCACTCACCCAAGGTCACGGCGTCGCAGGGCTGGCTTTTCTCGGCCAGCTGACCGATCGCACGAAAAATCAGCTGATGATCGCGACGATAGAAATCCCCTTCCTGCAACTTGTCGGCGACTTTGTCCCAAGCTTCACCCGAGAGCATCAGCCCGCCGAGAACCGCCTGCTCAGCCTCGATCGAATGCGGTGGCACCCGCAGGCCATCCACACGCTCGTCATGGTTGGCGGCAAAACGGTCGGGCTTGCGCCCGGGAAACACGGCGGCCATGGGCTGGGGTCGATCTCGTCGGAAAGAATGCGTCGGCCCCGAGGCACGGGCGCGCTGTGGGGATCATACGGAACGCAGACAGCGGGGCGTTACGCACAAAGCTGTGGATAACCTGCGCATATCTCAGCAACTGAGACTGCGCCGCGAACACAGCAAAAGTCTCAAACGACGACGGGCGCCTCGCGGCGCCCGTCGGGAGAAACCTGAGACGGCGAGGCCGATCAGGCTTCCGGAACCACCACAACTTTGACCGTGGCTTCGATGTCAGCGTGCAGATGCACCAGAACCTCGAACTCGCCGGTACGGCGGATGGCACCTTCGCCCATCAGCACTTCGCTCTTACCCAGCGGCAAGCCAGCGGCAGTGAATGCCTCGGCGATGTCGCGCGGGCCGACCGAGCCATACAGCTTGCCTTCGGTCGAAGCGTTGGCGGCGATGGTGACCGTGGCGCCTTCCAAGCGATCACGGCGCGATTCGGCACCGGCCGACAGCTCACGCGCACGGGCTTCGTACTCGGCGCGGCGCGCCTCGAACTCTGCCAGGTTGGTGGCGGTGGCGGGCACAGCCTTGCCCTGCGGGACGAGGAAGTTACGGCCATAGCCAGGCTTCACGTCGACCTTGTCGCCCAGGCCGCCGAGGTTGGTGACTTTCTGCAGAAGAATCAACTTCATTTGGAGCTCCTGATCGTTAGCAGCGAGCTTGCCGCTGCAGCCCCGAGGGGCTGTCCGATGTCATGGTGACGCGGTCCGGGCGCGTGGCCCGAACCCGCGGATCAATGGTTGTCGCAGTACGGCAGCAGGGCAAGAAAGCGCGCGCGCTTGATGGCGGAAGCCAACTGGCGCTGGTACTTGGCCTTGGTGCCGGTGATCCGCGAGGGCACGATCTTGCCGGTTTCGGTGATGTACTGGCGCAGGGTGTTGAGATCCATGTAGTCGATCTCGGTCACGCCTTCGGCGGTGAATTTGCAGAACTTGCGGCGGCGGAAGAACTTGGACATTTTGGGCTCCGGGCTCAGTTGGCTTCTTCGCTGGCGCGTTCGGCGCCCACGGACTCACCGTCGGAATCGTCATCGCGACGACGACGCTCGGGCTTCTCGTCCTTGCTCTTCAGAATCAACGAGGCCTCGGTCACCGGGCCGTCACGGCCGATGACGATGTGGCGCAGCACGGCGTCGTTGAAGCGGAAGCCGGCAACCAGTTCGTCCAGAACCGTCTGCGATGCTTCGACGTTCATCAGCACGTAGTGAGCCTTGACCAGATTCTCGATCGGGTAGGCCAGCTGGCGACGGCCCCAATCTTCGAAACGATGGATGGCGCCGCCGTCGTTTTCGATCAACGACTTGTAGCGCTCGACCATCGCAGGAACCTGCTCGCTCTGGTCCGGGTGGACCATGAACACGATTTCGTAGTGACGCATGGATGCTCCTTGTGGATGACGCCCGGACGTTTGTCACGGACGAAAGCCTTCCGCCGGCGGCGGTCAGGCAAGGTCTTGATCTCGCCTAGGGCCAAATCAAGCCGGCTACGATAGCGCAGCCGGGGCATCCTTACAAGCTGAGGACTCAGGCGGTGGTAAAGCTCTCGCCGCAGCCGCAGGCAGCCGCAGCCTTGGGGTTGTTGAAGGCAAACTGGTGGTTCAGGCCTTGGCGCACGAAGTCGATCTCGGTGCCTTCCACCATCGGCAGGCTGATCGGGTCGACGACGATCCGAACTCCATCCTGCTCGATCACCAAGTCTTGGTGGCCGATTTCGCGCGCCACGTCAATGACGTAGCCCCAGCCCGAACAGCCAGTGCGTTTCACACCAAAGCGCAGGCCCAGACCCTGCGGTTCCTTGCTGAGGAAGTCCCGAACGCGCTCAAGAGCGGCGTTGGTAAGTTGGATACCCATGCGCTTGTGTCCTTAACTGAAGTAGTGGCCCTGCACTGGACCGATCCGTGGCCCGTCATCCGCTATCATTGCGGGCTGTTTGCAGCAATTGCAAACCCTGACCTACACAGATCAACGAGGACGTTATGACGGTGCTCAGCGTGGTGGACGCCCTGGCGGGCGGTGAAAGTGTCGGCCAGTCGGTCAGTGTGCGCGGCTGGGTACGTACGCGTCGCGATTCCAAGGCCGGCCTGAGTTTCGTCAATATCAGCGACGGCAGCTGCTTCAACGCCATCCAGGTCGTGGCAGGCATCGAACTTGACAACTACGACGCCGAAGTCCGCCATTTGACCGCCGGCTGCTCGGTGATCGCGACCGGAGAACTGATGCCCTCGCAGGGCCAGGGTCAGAGCTACGAGATCAAGGCCAGCTCGATCGAGGTTGTCGGCTGGGTCGAAGACCCCGAAACCTATCCGATCCAGCCCAAGCCGCATTCGCTGGAGTTTCTGCGTGAGGTGGCGCACCTGCGGCCCCGAACCAACCTGTTTGGCGCCGTGACCCGCATCCGCCATTGTCTTGCGCAGGCGGTGCATCGCTTCTTTCATGAGAACGGCTTCTACTGGATCAACACGCCGATCATCACCAGCTCGGACGCCGAGGGCGCCGGCCAGATGTTCCGCGTGTCCACGCTGGACCTCGCCAACCTCCCGCGCACCGACAAGGGCGCCATCGATTTCAGCCGCGACTTCTTCGGCAAGGAGACCTTCCTCACGGTCTCCGGCCAGCTCAACGTCGAGGCCTACTGTCTGGCACTGAGCAAGGTCTACACCTTCGGGCCGACCTTCCGTGCCGAGAACTCGAACACCACCCGGCATCTAGCCGAGTTCTGGATGATCGAGCCGGAGATCGCATTCGCCGATCTGAATGATGACGCCAACCTCGCCGAAGCGTTCCTGAAGTATCTGTTCAAGGCCGTACTCAACGAGCGCGGCGACGACATGGCGTTCATCGCCGAGCGCGTTGAGAAGACGGCGATCACCCGCCTGCAGAGCTTCATCGACGCGCCCTTCGAGCGCATCGACTACAGCGAGGCGATCCGTCTGCTGCAGGGCGCCGGCCGCAAGTTCGATTTCCCGGTCGAGTGGGGTCTCGATCTGCAGACCGAGCACGAGCGCTGGCTGGTCGAGGAACATGTCGGCCGCCCGGTGGTGGTGATGAACTACCCCGAACACATCAAGGCCTTCTACATGCGCCTGAACGACGACGGCAAGACCGTCGCGGCGATGGACGTGCTGGCTCCGGGCATCGGCGAGATCATCGGCGGCAGCCAGCGCGAAGAGCGTCTGGACGTGCTGGATCGGCGCATGGGCCAGTTCGGGCTGGATCGCGACCACTACCAGTGGTATCGCGACTTCCGCCGTTACGGCACGGTGCCGCACGCCGGCTTTGGCCTCGGCTTCGAACGCCTCGTGGTGTATACCTGCGGGCTGTCGAACATCCGCGATGCCATCCCCTACCCGCGCGCGCCTGGCAGCGCCGATTTCTAGAGACTCGGCGATGGATATCCTCTCGATGTTTCTGTTGCTGCTCGCCACCGGGCTCGGCCTGTCAGGCGTGGCCGGCTATCTGATCTTCGGCCCCCTCGCCTACCGTCATCTGCAGGACCGTTCGCAGACGGTCGGCGCCAACGCGTTTGCGCCCAGCTACCTCGCCTACCTGCTGAAGGGCGAGTTTCGAAGGCACGGAGATCGCAACTTGAATGGCTTGGCCACCCCCGCCCAGGTTCTGTTGCTGAGCGCGATCATCGGTGGGCTCGGTTCGCTGACCGTGTTGTGGCTGGTTTGAAGGAAACGAGATATGAGTGACACCGAAACTGGCAGCTGCATTGACACCCAGTGGTGGGTAGCGACGATCGGCAAGACCTTGGTCTGGGCGCGCCTGCGCGTGTTCGAATCCGGGGTCGCGCAAGTGTTCGACTGCGACGGCCGCAGCGTGCCCTTCGACGGCGAGGATTCCGCGCGCGCGGCACTACTGGATGCCGAGTTTCGCGCCTACGACGGCCTGGATGCTGACGACGCCGCGACCTTTGGCTTCTCGCTTGAGGCGGTGCAGCCGCCGGCAGCGGAGACCGACGAAGCGCTGCGCGAACGGATGGTGCAGCCGCTCGGGCATCACTGACATCCTGGAGCCGACGCGCGTCGGCGAGGATCCAAACGAAAAGGCCGCCCTGATGAAGGGGCGGCCTTTTCACTATCAGCCCATGCAGACCATTTCAGGCCAAGCTACAGATCACGAGCGACCCGAAATCCGAGCCGTGCATTGGTCGTGGTCGGTGCGGCCGTCAAGCGGAATGCAGAGCGCGCCTGATCCGGCGAGCTGGCCCAGGAAGCACCGCGAATCACGCGGCGATTGCAGCCCGGGTTGACCCAGGCGCTGCCATCGGTCGGCGAGCGCTGGTAATTGTCATGCCAGCAATCTTCCACCCACTCCGACACGTTGCCGTTGATGTCGTGGATGCCGAAGCGATTGGCCTCGAAAGACCGTATCGGCGCAGGACCCCAATAGCCGTCGATGTAGTCCGGGAACGCATTCACCCAGTTGCGGCGGGACTCACTGCGGTCGCCGTCACCGGTGAGATTGCCCACCAGCCGGCTCGGGTTGCCATCGCCCCACGGGTAGCGGGTCTGGGTGCTCGCGCGCAGCACGTATTCGAACTCGGCTTCCGAAGGCAGCCGGTAGCTCTTGCCGGTTTCCCGCGACAGCCAGTCGGCATAGGCCTTGGCATCGACCCAGGAGACGTGGATCACCGGCAGATCCGCCGCGGCGTTCTTGCCGTTGTGATCGCTTTGCCAGCTCACGCCACTCTTGGCCGCCATGCTGCCACTGCGTTCGTCGTAGACCGTCGAGCTGCCGTTTTGGCTCGCACTCGGCGCGTAACCGGTGGCGCCGATGAAGCTCCTGAACTGGCCGACGCTGATCTCTGAACGGGCCAAGGCAAACCCACGCTCCAGACTGACGACAAAGCGCGGGCCCTCGTTACTCTTGCGGTCCGCCTCGCCCTCTGAAGAGCCCATCTGGTAGCTGCCGAGCGGAATCACCACCAGCTCCGGCGCCGATCCACCCGAGCTGAGCGCATCCGAGAGGCTCTGTCCCGGACGCATGCTGGCGTAGCTGCGTGCGCTTTCGATGCGGGTACGCAGTGCTTCCAATCCCTCCGCCTGCGCGGATTCGGCCTCAAGCTCGGTCAGCGCTCGCTCCGCAACGGCAAGATCCCCTGCCTCCACCGCCGCGTTACCCTCGGCAATGAGCTCTTTCGCACGCGTCTCGCGCAGCTCCACGATGCGGGTGCTCGCATCCTGTACCGCCTCGGAGCCCGGACTCACGCGTCCGGCCTCAGCCAGCATCCGCTCGGAATCCTGATAGTTTCCAGACTCCGCTGCCGATGCAGCCTGGTTTACCAGCAGTGCTTCGACGCGAGCCAAGCCCTCTTGCGCGCCAAGATTGTTCGGATCACGGCTCAGAATCTGGCGGTAGATCTCGGCGGCGTTGTTGCCCTCGGGCGCGGCCAAACTGCCGGCCTCGACCAGCCGCTGCGCTTCAGCCAGCAGACTCGCCACCTCGCGCCCGGAATCAAGCTTGGCCCGCAGCACCACCAGTTCGGGGTGTTCCGGCCGCAGTCGCGTCACCGTGGTCACGATTCGCACGACTTCGTTGAAACGCGCCTGCGCAAACGCTTGATCTGCACGCAGCAGCAGAGCGGTCACCACCGCATCAATGCCGGCACGGGCATCTGCATTGTCCGGTTCGTTCTGCAGCACCAAGGTGTACAGGGCCAGCGCCGTGTCGTCCCCCGGCTCAAGTCGACCGGCGGCCAACGCTTCTGATGCGCTCCGCAGGGTACCCGCCAGATCGAAGTTGAGCAGCGGGGCAAATTCGGGCGTCCACTCCTGTGCCATCGTGGCATCCATCAGCCGTCGACGCGCGGGCGCCTGTCCCTCTCCCGCATCGCCCTGCGCCTCACCTGCCGTTTGGGCGCCGCTGCCGGTCGCTGCAGGATCCGCGCTGGCAGCTCCCTCGGCCTGCGACGGCGCTGATGCGGGAGCAGCTTCATCACTGCTTCCGCAGGCATTCAATACCAACAACATCACGACTGACGCCGCGATCCCCCGAAAATGAACCGTTGACACTCTCCCTCCTCCTCGCCCCTGCGCGAGTTTTTAGATGGCTGCGGCTGAACTGCAATCATGCGGCAACCGGACTGCGGAATCACAGCGCTATCACTAGGGCGCCGTAAGCCGACCCGCGATAGTGCGGGGCTTCGCACTGCGCGTACGTGATGCACTTCAAAGGTGCGGCGGAGAAGTAGGCTATCGTCTTCGCCCCGATGCCTTGGAAGCCGACGATGCAGTGGATTGATACGCCTGCCGATCTGAACACCCTCAGCGCGTGGTCGGGCGAGCCCGCAGTCGCGGTCGACACCGAATTCATGCGCGAGAAGACCTTCTTCCCCGAGCTTGCGCTTGTGCAGCTGGGTCGTGCAGGAGAGGTACTGCTGCTGGACGCTCCGGCGCTGGGCAGTGCGCCGGCGATTGTCGAGTTCCTGGGCTCGTCGACCATCAAAGTGATGCACAGCGCGAGCGAAGATCTGCAGGCCTTTCACCACACCTATGCAGCCCTACCGCGGCCGCTGTTCGACACCCAACTGGCCGCTGGGCTGTGCGGCATGGACCCGGGCATGAGCTATCAGCGTCTGGTCGCCAGCCTGTGCGACATCGTCCTGGAAAAGGGCGAGACGCGCTCCGATTGGCTCAAGCGCCCGTTGACACAAGCACAGCTGACCTACGCCGCCGACGACGTTCGCTACCTGCTGGAACCCCACCGCCAGCTGGCGTCAACCCTGGATCTACAGGGTCGCCGCGCTTGGCTGGACGAGGACTGCGAGCGAATGCTCTCGAATGCCATCGAGCCCGACGATCCGCATCCTCACCTCGCTCTTCGGCCCGCTCAGGGCCTGCCGACCGAAGCGCAGGCGCGACTGCGTCGCCTGCTGCTATGGCGTGATGGCTTGGCACGTGGCGGGAACCGTCCGCGCAACTGGGTGCTGGATGCCGGTCTCGCGCTGGATCTGGTCAATCGCCCGCCCCCTGACCGCACAGCCTTCGAAGCCGCCTTGGATCGCAATCCGAAGTCGCCGCGTCGACGACGCGACGACCTGTTCGAGCTGCTGATGGCCACGCTGACGCCCGAGGAACTCGACATCCCGCTGGCCACCCTGCCCGAGAACACCGAGCGCGAACAGCTGAAGCTGCTGCAGGCGGCGGTCGCCGAGCACGCCAAAGCGCTCGGCCTGCATGAATCGGTGCTCGCCTCGCGCCGGCATCTAGAGACCCTGCTGCGTGAGGGTCGCTGGTCGAGACAGCTGTCTGGCTGGCGCCGAATAGTGCTGGAGCCCACCTTGGTGCCTCTGCTGCCTACGCGTGTCCGCGCTGCGGCGGCAGCCTGAGCACTTGGCAGACGTGCGACATTGCCTCTATGATCCCCGCCTCGTGGGGCGGTAGCTCAGCCGGGAGAGCGTCGCGTTCGCAATGCGAAGGTCGGGAGTTCGATCCTCCTCCGCTCCACCACGAGGCATGAAACGAAAAGGCCACCGCATGCGGTGGCCTTTTCGTTATGTTGGCGTCGGAAACTGCATCGCTGCGCCAACGCCTTCGCCAAACCCTGGTGCCCCCGGCGCGATTCGAACGCACGACCTTCCCCTTAGGAGGGGGACGCTCTATCCAGCTGAGCTACGGGGGCAGGCCACGTATTCTGCCATGCAGGTGAATGTCGGTGGAGTCTGGCAGCCGAGCCCGGGGAACGGGTTTGCAGGCCTGTAGTAAACTCCGCGGTCAGTTGCGGCAGGCTTGCCGTCGACATCCTCTTCGCTTCCAGCAGGAATCCCCGCATGAGCTCCCAGCTGCTTCAGGCCCTTGGCCTGTCTGATGTCAATTCCGGCACCTATCTTGGCAACGGTGAGTGGTCGTCTACCGCCGATGCCGGCGTGCTGCAATCGGTCAACCCGACCACCAACGCAGTCATCGCTGAAGTGCACGCCAGCAGCGTTGCCGACTACGAAACGGTGATCACGCGCGCCCAGGCCGTGTTCAAGACCTGGCGCACCACTCCGGCGCCGCGCCGCGGCGAAGCAATTCGACTGTGTGGCGAAGCGCTTCGCATGCACAAGGACGCGCTCGGTTCGCTGGTCGCACTCGAGATGGGCAAGAGCAAACCCGAGGGCGATGGTGAAGTCCAGGAAATGATCGACATCGCCGATTTCGCGGTCGGCCAGAGCCGCATGCTCTATGGCTACACCATGCATTCGGAGCGCCCCGGCCACCGCATGTATGAGCAGTACCAGCCGCTGGGCCTGGTGGGCATCATCAGCGCGTTCAATTTTCCGGTTGCAGTCTGGGCATGGAACTCATTCCTCGCCGCGATCTGCGGCGACGTCTGCATCTGGAAGCCGTCCAACAAGACGCCGCTGACCGCCATCGCCTCGATGAAGATCTGCAACGAAGCCCTGCGTGCCGGTGGCTTCCCCGACATCTTCTTCCTGATCAACGACGCCGGCGTCGAGCTGGCGCAGCAGTTCGTTGACGACAAGCGCATTCCGCTGATCAGCTTCACCGGGTCGACCCAGGTCGGTCGCACGGTCGGCGAGCGCGTGGCCCGCCGGATGGGCCGCAGCCTGCTGGAGCTCGGCGGCAACAACGCGATCATCCTGGATGAAAGCGCTGATCTGAAACTGGCGATCCCGGGCATCGTGTTCGGAGCGGTCGGCACCGCCGGCCAGCGCTGTACCACCACGCGCCGACTGATCGTGCACGAATCCATCTTCGACAACGTGCTGGCCACCTTGATCAAGGCCTACAAGCAGGTCGAGGGCAAGATTGGCGACCCGACCGATGCTGCCAACCTGATGGGCCCGCTCAACAGTCAGGCTACCGTGCAGCAGTTTCTGGCCTCGATCGCGAAGGCCAAGGCCAGCGGCGGCACGGTGGAGACCGGCGGCACAGCGATCAACCGCCCCGGAAACTTCGTGCTGCCTGCCATCGTCACCGGCCTGCAGAACAGCGATGAGGTCGTCCAGCACGAAACCTTCGCACCGATCCTCTACGTGATGAAGTTCAAGACGTTGGACGAAGCGATCGAGATGCAGAACGCGGTCCCGCAGGGCCTGTCGTCTTCGATCTTCACCCAGAACCTGAAGGCCGCCGAGCAATTCCTGTCGGCAGCGGGCTCGGATTGCGGCATCGCCAACGTCAACATCGGCACCTCGGGCGCCGAGATCGGTGGTGCTTTCGGCGGCGAGAAGGAGACCGGCGGCGGCCGTGAGTCGGGTTCGGATGCCTGGAAGGTCTACATGCGCCGGCAGACAAACACCATCAATTACTCCGATGCACTACCTCTGGCACAGGGCATCCGCTTCGATTTCTAGCGAAATCCGCCGGTCTGCGCGCGTACTCGCGCGCAGCCCGGCGTTGGGGCTACACGGGGGTGCACCAAACGTTGCGTGTCGTGGAAGGCTCGTGTGCGACGTTTCCGCATCGGGGCACTCCTTGTATCGGATGGCTTTCCACATCCATCGCCCGATCCGGGCATTTCCGCCGCCCCTCCCCTGAGCGCGCATCCACATGTACAGCTTCGCCCGCCCCTTCCTGATGATGATGGACGCCGAGCGCGCCCATGATCTGGCACTCGCAAGCCTTTCAACGATGTACCGGCTGGGTTTGAACCCCCTGGTTGCGCAGCGCAGCAAGCCGATGCCGCTGAAGCTCTGGGACATCGAGTTCGCGAATCCGGTCGGGCTGGCCGCTGGCCTGGACAAGAACGGCGGGCATATCGATGCCCTCGGCGCGCTGGGCTTCGGGTTCATCGAAATCGGCACGACCACGCCGCGACCGCAGGCCGGCAATCCCAAGCCGCGCATGTTCCGCCTCACGCGGCACGCGGCGGTCATCAATCGGATGGGCTTCAACAACGAAGGCGTCAATGCCCTGCTCGCCAATGTCGAACGCAGCCGCTACCGCGGCGTGCTGGGCATCAATATAGGCAAGAACAAGGACACGCCGAATGAGCGCGCCTTCGAGGACTATCTGTACTGTCTGGAGCGCGTGTACCCGGTTGCGAGCTACGTCACCGTCAACATCTCCTCACCGAATACCGCCGGTCTGCGCGATCTGCAAAGCGCCGACGAATTGCATCGGCTGCTGAACCAGTTGCGCGAAGCGCAGGAGCGCCTGGCAGCCAAGCACCGCCGACGCACACCAATCCTGATCAAGATCGCGCCCGACCTCAGCGACGAGCAGATCAACCGCATGGGCCTGATTCTGGCCGCGGCGCGCGTGGACGGCGTGATCGCCACCAACACCACGACCGACCGTCTGCCAGTCGAGGGCCATCCCCGCGCGGGTGAGGCCGGCGGCCTGTCGGGCAAACCGCTGTATGGGCGCTCGACCCATGTGCTGCGCCACCTGCGCTCACAGCTGCCGGATTCGATTCCGATCATCGGTGTCGGCGGCATCCACACCGGTGCCGATGCGGTCGGCAAGGTCACGGCTGGCGCCAGCCTGGTGCAGATCTACACCGGGTTCGTGTATCGCGGTCCGATTCTGATCCGGCAGTGCGTGGACGCGATCCGTCGGCGACGTGAACAATCGGTGCGCGGCATGTCGCGATGAGCACAGGCGCGATCTGGGTTGATGATGTCGACCTGACCGGCTTGAACACATTTCGAGTTGCGGCGCGGGCGAAGCGATTCGCGCGCTGCGGCGATATCGACAGCTTGCGCGCCGCGCTGCTGGACTGTCGCAGCCAGTCGGTGAAGCCGCTGATTTTGGGTGGGGGCAGCAACCTGCTGCTGGTCAAAGATCCATCGGCCGTGATCCACCCGCAGCTGTTCGGGCTCGAGTTCATCGAAACGGCCGATTGCGCGGTCGAGGTCATCGCCGGGGCGAGCGAGAACTGGGACGCTCTGGTGCGCGCCTGCTGCGGTGCCGGGCTCTGGGGCATCGAGAATCTGGCCCTGATTCCGGGCACGGTCGGCGCTGCGCCGGTGCAGAACATCGGCGCCTATGGCGTTGAACTGAGTGACAGCCTGATCTGGGTGCGTGCGCTCGACCGTGGCAGCGACGAGCTGTGTCAGCTCACCGCCGATGAGATGGCGCTGAGCTATCGCGACAGTGTGTTCAAACGCGAGCCCGATCGCTGGCTGATCCTGCAGGTGTGCTTGCGGCTGCATCGCGACGCGCATCCCAGGCTGGGCTACGCCGGCCTCGAAGAAGCGCTACGTGGGATCGAGTCGGGCTCGTCGCCAGAACCTCTAAAGGTCGCCAATGCGGTGACTGTGCTGCGCCGCACCAAACTGCCCGACCCAGCCCAGGTCGGCAATGCCGGCAGCTTCTTCAAGAACCCGGAGCTGCCCGCCGAAATCGCTGCCCGCATCGCCAGCAGACATCCGCAGCTCGCGCGGTTTCCGGCAGCGCGCGCCGATCAGGTGAAGCTCTCGGCTGCGTGGTTGATCGATCAACAAGGTTGGAAGGGTTTTCGCGAGGGCGACGCCGGAATCTCCGCGCAGCACGCCCTGGTTTTGGTCAATCATGGATCCGCAAGCGGCGCCGAGCTGCTCGCGCTGGCGCGCCGGGTCGCCGACACGGTGGAATCTCAGTTCGGTGTGGTCTTGCAGCCCGAGCCGCTGATCGTCGGCGCCCGCTTCCGGCCCGACGAATGAGCCCCGTCGAAAGCGCGGCCGGTTCGCGCGCCGCCGCTGCGGTCTGGAAAGCGGTGCTGTTGATGCTGGCCAGCGCGTGCATGTTCGGCTGCATGGCGGTGGTGATCCGGCTCGCGTCGACGCAGCTGCATCCGTTCGAGATCGCCTTCTTCCGCAATCTGTTCGGGCTGGCGTTCGCCCTGCCCCTGCTGCTGCGGCACGGCCCGGGGCTGCTCAAGACCAGCAAGCTCTCGCTGTATGCGTTCCGCTCGGCCATCGGCATCGTGTCGATGCTGTGCGGGTTCTGGGCGATCGTGAATCTGCCGCTGGCCCAGGCGGTGTCGCTGTCGTACTCGACGCCGCTGTTCGTCACCATCGGCGCGGTTCTGGTGCTGGGTGAGGTGGTGCGTGCGCGGCGCTGGACTGCGGTCGGCCTGGGCTTCATCGGCGTGCTGTTGATCGTTCGTCCGGGCGCCGACTTCAGCCCTGGCGTGCTGGTTGCACTCTGCGCCGCAGCGCTCAGCGCCGCGGTCGCGATCAGCATCAAATTCCTTTCGCGCACCGAAAAAGCCGATGCCATTGTTCTCTACACCACGCTGCTGTGGGTGCCGCTGTCGCTGGGGCCCGCGCTGTGGGTGTGGGAGACGCCGCAGGGCATCATTTGGCTATGGATCGTTCTGGCTGGATTCTTTGGCACCGCTGGACATATGTGCTGGGCGCGCGCGCTGAAGCTGGGCGACGCCTCCATGCTCACCCCGATCAGCTTTTTGCAGGTGCCGCTGGTGGCAGCCGCCGGCTATCTGCTTTTCGACGAGCGCCTGGACCTGTGGATCGGCACTGGCGCAGCGATCATCTTCACCGCCAATGTCTACATCGCGCACCGCGAAGCGCAGCTGGCGCGTCGGGCGGTCACGGATCCGGACATCTCCAGCGAGCCACCCGCCACCCGCTGAGCCAACGCGCGCGAGCTGCGCCTAATGCGGTGCGTACACAAAGAGCACCAGCAGGGCACCGGCAATCGCGGCGGCAGCCAGAATCAGCCAGCCGAAATTGAAACCGCTCTGCACCGCAACCGAGGCCGCTGCCGGCGGGGGCGTGGGCACGTCGGCGTGGCTGACCGCGCGCATCGGCTTGACCGGAGTGTGCGGATCATCGCGGCGCCCAGGGCGCAGCCCGGGCGCCTCGAGTACAAAGCGCGCGGAACCTACGCGCAGTTGATCGCCCGGCATCATGAAGGCGGAACTGAGCGCCTGACCATTGAGTTCGAAGTTCGGCTCCGCCGCGTCGGACTGGATCAGACAACGGTCACCGAGCCAGTGCAGGCGCAGTTGAATCGCTGCCAAGCCTTCCTCGTCGACGCTGATATCCGCGCGCTCGCTGCGGCCGATGCTGATGGTGGGTTCAAAGCGGTAGCTGCGCCCGAAGAACACGCCGGCGACGCCGCGCAGCACTACACGAGGCCCACCATCGCGAGGCTCGAAGGTGCCGCTCTCGCTACCGGCCGCCGGGCCGGCCACGACCGCGCCCTGCAGGCACAGCCGGACCCGATTGAGCATCACCACATCACCCGCCCGCAGAAGAGCCAGTGAGCGCACCGGGCGAGCATTCAGATAGGCCAGTGCACCCGGCGCCAGACGCAGGATGCACACCCGGCGCTCGGGCTGCAGATCGATCCGGGCATGGCTGGGCTTGAGTCCGGCATCACCGAGGCAGACCGTGTCGTCCGCGTCCGAACCGATGCTCAGGCTGCCGCGCGTAAGCTCGACACCGGGGTGCTCGCCGTTGGGAAATGTGAAGCGCATGCGGCATGCTAACCCGTCACTCGTCGGCGACCAAGACCATCGATTGAACCCTCCGCGCCCGTAACCTCAGGTTGCTGCGCGGCCGACCTGTACTCATCCCCGCAAACGCCAGAGCCCGCCCCCATGCCGAGTATCGAAATCTGCCGAACGCACACCAAATCCATGAAGGAAGCCAAGCTCGCGATCGACCATGTCGCCGAACGGCTGGCCGAGAAGTTCTCGGTCGAGTGCACTTGGGAAGGCAACACCCTGCACTTTCAGAGGATGGGCGTGAACGGCAACATCGCACTCAGCCGCGGCAAAGTGGATGTGCTGGTGAAACTGGGTTTCCTGCTGTCGGCGCTGCGCAGTCCGATCGAGGCCGAGATCCATCGCTACATTGATCGCGAGCTCGGCCCCGAGGCCTGATCGGACGGGTCAGCGAGGCGCGCGAATGTCGATCTCGGCCTCGAAGTCGTAGACGATCCTCAGGGTGTCCGGGCGGCGCTTGCTGCCGCTTCTGGATGTCAGCAGGCGCGGCAGGCCGCTGGCCTGGCAGACCGCCATCTCGACCTCACTGTCATTCTTCATGCCCATGAACTTGCCGCTTGTGGAGTAGCGATAGCGAGTGGCCAGGCAGCCTTCGACTTCGGCCTCGCCCAGGTGCTCGACATCGGTGAGCGACGCCTTGCCCTGCTCGATCGCATCGGCGGTATAGCCTTCGATGATCTTGGACATGTTCATCGGAAACTGCATCCAGCTGCCGTTGACTTTCATCCAGGTGCCCTGCGGCAGCAGGATCATTTCAGACTCGGGTGAGCGCATGTGGAAACTGCCGGGGAGCTTCACGTCCATCTGCTGGGTGTTCACCCGGCCTCGGGTCTCAGTCTCCATCTGCATCCGATAGCTGCCGTGCGCCAACGCGCGCTCCCAGGCGGCAACCACTTCGTCCTTGGCGTCGGCTGAGGCCGGCGGGGCGACGAAGGAACCAAGCAGCAGTGCGGCGACAGCGATGATCGAACGAGTCATTGGAAAGATCTCCCGGTGGGTTGAGTGCATGCAGGTCAACGGCTGTTGGTCTGTCACACGGTACGCAACAGTACGGAATCGGGCGCCGGATCCGGACATCCTCCCGCCGCGAATCTCGCTGCAGCGCAGGGTGTCGCCCTCGATTTCGCGGGCTAGAATGGGCGGCTTCCCGCGTCAACTGCAGCCTGCAGCGCGCGGGCTGTCCCCGCACACCGGGTGCCCCCGCCCCTTCCGGAGTCTCCAATGCTGTTTGAAACCCTTTCCCGCACCGGCCACGAGCAAGTCGTGTTCTGCCACAACGCAGATGCCGGCCTGAAGGCGATCATCGCCATTCACAACACCGTGCTCGGACCCGCCCTGGGCGGCACCCGCATGTGGAACTACGCCAGTGACGAGGAAGCGCTGAATGACGTGCTGCGCCTGTCGCGCGGCATGACCTACAAGGCCGCGGTCTCGGGATTGAACCTCGGTGGCGGCAAGGCCGTGATCTGGGGCGACCCGCACAAGGACAAGTCCGAAGCGCTGTTCCGCGCCTTCGGTCGTTTCGTCAATTCGCTGAACGGTCGCTACATCACCGCCGAAGACGTCGGCATCGATGTCAATGACATGGAATACGTGCTGAAAGAGACCGAGTTCGTCACCGGCGTCCACCAGGTCCACGGCGGCTCCGGCGACCCCTCGCCGTTCACCGCTTTCGGCACGCTGCAGGGCCTGATGGCCGCACTGAACTTCAAGCACGGCCATGAAGAGGTCGAGAAGTTCAGCTACGCCGTGCAGGGCGTGGGCCACGTTGGTATGGAGTTCGTCAAGCTGCTGCGCGAGCGCGGCGCCAAGGTGTTCGTCACCGACATCAACCAGAAAGCCGTGCAGCGCGCGGTCGACGAGTTCGGTTGCGAGGCCGTGGGGCTTGATGAAATCTACGACGTCCCCGCCGACGTGTTCTCGCCCACCGCGCTGGGCGGCACGATCAACGAAAAGACCCTGGATCGGATCAAGGCGCAGATCATCTGCGGCGCCGCCAACAACCAGCTTGCGAACGATGCCATCGGCGATGAACTGCACCGTCGTGGCGTGCTGTATGCGCCGGACTACGCGGTCAATGCCGGTGGCCTGATGAACGTGTCGTTGGAGATCGACGGCTACAACCGCGAGCGCGCCATGCGCATGATGCGTACGATCTATTACAACCTCGGCCGCATTTTCGAGATCAGCGCGCGCGACAACATGCCGACCTACAAGGCTGCCGACCGCATGGCTGAGGAACGCATTCACACCATCGGCAAGGTCAAGCTACCGCACATGGGCAACTCCGCGCCGCGCTTCCTGGGCCGCATGCGCGCGGGCTGAGCGGCTGCTTCATGACGTCGCGAGCATGCGCATTGCTGCATGCTCGCGACCCTGCAAACCCCTTGATCCGGTGCGCTCTGCGCACCGCCCTGCCCTACAGGAACCTGCCCATGCGAGCCTTTGAACTCGGCGAAGACATCGACAGCCTGCGCGACGCGGTGGCCCGTTTCGCCGCCGCCGAGATCGCCCCGCGCGCAGCCGATATCGACAGCGACAACGCCTTCCCGATGGACCTGTGGCAGAAGCTCGGTGAAATGGGCCTGCTCGGCATCACCCTGCCGCCCGAGATGGGCGGTTCCGGCATGGGCTATCTCGCTCACCTGGTGGCGATGGAGGAAATCTCCCGCGCCTCCGGGTCGGTCGGCCTCTCCTACGGCGCACACAGCAATCTGTGCGTGCAGAACCTGTACAACCACGGCACGCCGGAGCAGCGCGAACGCTTCATCCCGAAGCTCTGCAGCGGCGAATTCATCGGTGCACTTGCCATGAGCGAGCCCGGTGCCGGCTCCGACGTGGTCGGCTCGATGGCCTGTCGCGCGGTGCTTCAAGGCGACACCTGGGTCGCCAACGGCAGCAAGATGTGGATCACCAACGGCCCCGATGCCGATGTGCTGATCGTCTACATGCGAACGGCAGACAAGTCGGAAGGCTCGCGCACGATGACCGCCTTCCTGGTCGAGAAGGGCATGCCGGGTTTCTCCACCGCGCAGAAGCTCGACAAGCTCGGCATGCGCGGCAGCAACACCTGCGAGCTGGTGTTCGAGAACTGCGAAATTCCGGCCGCGAACGTTCTCGGCGAGGTCAACCTCGGCGTGCGTGTGCTGATGTCGGGCTTGAACAGCGAGCGTCTGGTGCTGTCCGGCGGCCCGATCGGCCTGATGCAGGCGGCCATGGATATCGTGCTGCCCTATGTGCGCGAGCGCCGCCAGTTCGATTCACCGATTGGCCGCTTCGGCATCATGCAGGCCAAGATCGCTGACATGTATACAGCCGTGCAGTCCTCGCGCGCGTTCGCCTACTCGGTGGCACGCGAGTACGACCGCGGCGTGCGCTCACGCGTGGATGCGGCAAGCTGCCTGCTGCATGCCTCCGAGGCGGCGGTGAAGGTGACACTGGAAGCCATCCAGACGCTGGGCGGCAACGGCTACATCAATGACTACCCTGCCGGCCGCCTGCTGCGCGATGCCAAGCTCTACGAGATCGGCGCTGGAACGAACGAAATCCGCCGGATGCTGATCGGGCGCGAGTTGTTCGAGGGGCGGTTCTGAAGAGCCGGAAATAGGGATTCGGGATTCCGAGCCCGCCTCCTAACTCCGTTGCAAACATGAGGCCCGCATCGCGCGGGCCTCATGTTTTGATCCGTCGCCTTCGCGCACTTCAATCGCCGAGCGGCAGCACTTCAGCTGAAGGCGTGTAGTCGCCCACCACGTCGACGCCGGCAGGAATCTCGAAGCGGAAAGCGCCAGGCTGGAAGTCAGGGTTGCGCTGCCAGTCGCTGAAGCGGATATCGGTGCGCTGGCCGAGCGAATCGGTGAACTGCATGCGCAGCAGCTGATCGCCTGACAGGCCCAGCAGGGCGTTGCGAATCGGCGCCTCCTCCTGCTTGGCCTCCAGCTCAATCCAGTCGAGACCGTCGCGCTGGCCGGCGCCTTTCAGCTTGAACTGACGTTCGCGCTCTTCGGGGTCGACCAATGCCAGCAGCGGGCTTTGCTGTTCTTCGTACACCTGACGCCGCACCGTGACCTGCTCCAGGTCCGGGTCGAAGATGAAAAGGTGTTCGCCGTCAGCCACGATCAGCTGCGGGAAAGGCTCGACATATTCCCAGCGCAGCTGGCGCGGCACCGCCAGCGCGATCGCGCCGCTGGAGGTTTCGCTCAGGCCGCCGTTGGGGTCAAACACCTGCTGGCTGAACTGGCCACGAAGCCCCTTGAGGTCACGCGTGAAATCGTTGAGCAGGTCATCGGCATCCGCCGCGGAGACAGTGAGGCTGGACAGCAGCAGCGTGCAGACGATCAGCAGACGCATGAGGAATTCCGGGTCAGGTAGGGCGCGCCGAGTGTGAGTGCGCCGCGCTTAATCGCGGCCGTCCGTCCTGCTGCCGCGGACAGGACGGAGGCGAACGAATGCACGGGGCGTCAGTCGGCGTTGCGATTGGGCATCAGCACGCTGCGGTCGCCGTTGTGCTCGGGCGAGCTGACGATGCCGGCCGCTTCCATCGCCTCGATCAGGCGCGCGGCGCGGTTGTAGCCGATCTTCAGTCGCCGCTGCACGCCGGAGATCGAAGCGCGGCGGGTTTCGATGACGATCTGCACGGCCTGGTCGTACAGCGCGTCCGCCTCGGGATCATTCGACTTGAAGTCCTCCGGCAAACCGGTGGCGCCGACCACCACGCCGTCCCCCATGGTCTGGACTTCATCGAGCACGCCCTCGAGGTAGTCCGGGCCGCCGCTGATCTTGCGCAGGTGGTCGACCACGCGATGCACTTCCTCATCGCTGACAAAGGCGCCGTGCACGCGATCGGGCATGGCGGTACCGGGCGGCAAGTAGAGCATGTCGCCGTGTCCGAGCAGGGTTTCAGCACCGGACTGATCGAGAATCGTGCGCGAGTCGATCTTGGAGCTGACCTGGAACGCGATGCGCGTCGGGATGTTGGCCTTGATCAAGCCGGTGATCACATCAACCGATGGGCGCTGAGTGGCGAGAATCAGGTGGATGCCGGCGGCACGCGCCTTCTGCGCCAGGCGGGCGATGAGCTCTTCGACCTTCTTGCCGACAATCATCATCATGTCGGCGAACTCGTCGATGATCACGACGATGTAGGGCAAGGTCTCCAGCGCCCGCGGCGCCTCGCCAAGCTCGGGATTCGGCTTGAACAGCGGGTCCATCAGCGGCTGGCCGGCTTCGACCGCGTCGCGCACCTTCTTGTTGAAACCGGCGAGGTTGCGCACGCCGACCGCGGACATCAGCCGATAGCGCCGCTCCATCTCGGCCACGCACCAGCGCAGGCCGTTGGCGGCCTCCTTCATGTCGGTCACCACCGGCGCCAACAGGTGCGGGATGCCTTCGTACACCGAAAGCTCCAGCATCTTCGGGTCGATCATCAGCATCCGCACTTCGTTGGCGGTGGCCTTGTACAGCAGGCTCAACACCATCGCATTCAACGCTACCGACTTGCCGGAGCCGGTGGTGCCGGCGACCAGCAGATGCGGCATGCGACCGAGGTCGACCACGGTCGGCCGGCCACCGATGTCCTTGCCCAGCGCCAGCGCCAAGGGCGAGGCCAGCTTGTCGTACTCGCGCGAACGCAGGATCTCGGACAGGTAGATGATCTCGCGATTGGCATTGGGGATCTCCATGCCGATCACCGACTTGCCCGGAATCACGTCGACCACGCGCACCGACTTCACCGACAGGCCGCGCGCGATGTCCTTGTCCAGGCTCGAAATCTGGCTGCCCTTGATGCCCGGCGCGGGCTCCATTTCGAACCGGGTGATCACCGGGCCGGGATACACGCCGACCACATTGACCTCGATGCGGAAATCCTTGAGCTTGAACTCGATCTGCCGCGACAGTGTCGACAACGCCTCGTCGGAATAGCCCTTCGGCTGCGGCTTGGGGTCGTCAAGCAAGGACAGCGGCGGCAGCACGCCGTTCTCACCGACTGAAACCGTGAACAACGGAATCTGCTGCTCGCGCTGAGCGCGCTCGCTGCGCTCCGGCGCCGGCAGCTGCGGTTCGATCTTCACCGGCTCACGCTTGGCGCGCTTGACCTTGTCCTCGCGACGCACTTCCTCGCGCTCAGCGACTGCGGCACGCGCCACGCGGTACTCACCCGCGGCGGCGACCTGCTTGCGCCCACGCTCGGCGAGCCAGAGCACCGCACTGCCCAGCCGATCCATCAGTGCCAGCCAGGACAGTCCGGTGGCCAAGGTTATCGAGATCAGCAGCAGGGTCAGCAGCAGAAGGCTGGCGCCGAGCAGGCCGATTCCGCGAGTGAGCCAGGTGCTGATCAGACCGCCGAGCACACCGCCCGCGCCCATCGGCAGCTCGCTCGCGAACGCGCCGTAGTTGAGCGCCGCAACCGCAGCGCTGGATACCAGGAACAACACCACACCGATCAGGCGCAGGGCGGGCGTCAGCGGAGTTTCTTCGTCAGCCGCTTTCGAACGCAGGGCGACCACCGCAACCAGCCCCATCAGGATCGGCAGCGCATAGGCGGTCAGGCCAAAGAACGACAGCACCATGTCGGAGAACTTGGCCCCGGCCAGACCGCCGAAGTTACGGATTTCACCGGTCACTTCGCCGATCCGCGACCAGCCCGGGTCCTGCGGGCTCCAGGTCCACAGGCAAGCCAGCAGATACAGGAGCACAGGGGCCAGCGCGAGCACCAGCGCCTCGCGCCACAGGCCGCCGCGGGTTTCGGCAATCACCGGCTTTCGATTCTCGTCTTTAGCACGCGCCACGGGCTCGAAAGTCCTTTATCAACCTACGCTTGAGCGCTGATTCTACACGGGCTTCGTCCGCCGTACGGGATGCTGCGCAAGCATGCGCCGGTCGCCTTTCCCGCGCTCCGCGGCTTGAACGCTCCGAGCCCAGCCCCCATCCTTGCCGACTTGCAAGACGTCCCCTACCAGCCAAAGCCGCCGACGCGGCGGAGATCTCCGATGACCGCACGCACCCTGCCCACCCGCCACTGTGAGCTGCTGATTCTCGGCTCCGGGCCTGCGGGCTACACCGCCGCCGTATACGCGGCGCGCGCCAACCTCAAACCGGTTCTGGTCACGGGGCTGCAGCAGGGCGGCCAATTGATGACCACCACCGAAGTCGACAACTGGCCCGGTGATGCGCATGGTCTGCTCGGCCCCGATCTGATGGCACGTATGCAGGCGCATGCGGAGCGCTTTGAAACCGAGATCGTGTTCGACCACATCAACGTCGCCGACCTCTCCAAGCGCCCCTTCACCCTGACCGGTGACAGCGGCGTCTACACCTGCGATGCGCTGATCATCTCCACCGGCGCCACCGCCAAGTACCTGGGCCTGCCGTCTGAGGACGCCTTCAAGGGACGCGGCGTGTCGGCCTGCGCGACCTGCGATGGCTTCTTCTTCCGCGATCAGGATGTCGCGGTGATCGGCGGCGGCAACACGGCCGTTGAGGAAGCCCTGTACCTGTCGAACATCTGCCGCAAGGTCACGGTGGTGCATCGCCGTGACAAGTTCCGCGCCGAGAAGATCCTGCAGGACAAGCTGTTCGCCAAGGAGAAGGCGGGCAAGGTCGAGATCGTCTGGAACCACGAGGTTGAAGAGTTCCTGGGCGACAACAGCGGCATCACAGGTCTGCGCATCAAAAGCCGCGATACCGGCGTGGCACGCGATCTGGCCCTGACCGGCGTGTTCGTGGCTATCGGTCACGCACCCAACACCCAGCTGTTCGATGGCCAGCTCGACATGAAGAACGGCTACCTGGTGATCAAGAGCGGTATCGAAGGCGGCGCGACGGCGACCTCGGTGCCGGGTGTGTTCGCTGCGGGCGATGTCGCCGATCAGGTCTATCGGCAGGCGATCACGTCCGCCGGCTTCGGCTGCATGGCGGCGCTGGACGCGGAAAAATTTCTCGACGCCGAAGCGCACTGAAGATGCGTGAGCGGCCGCACCTGCGCCCGCTCACTGTCCACTGACGGCCGCTTGGACAGGCTCGTGGCGCGTTTTCCAAGGCATGACCCACATGGCGCTGCAGATCCGCTTCGTCACCGAACTCGCCGCCGTCGACCCCGCGGCCTGGGATGCACTGCGCGGTGAGGATGACCCGTTCACCTCGCATGCCTTCCTGAGCGGTCTGGAGCAGACTGGCTGCCTGGACCCCCGTTACGGATGGACGCCAAACCACCTGCTGATCGAGTCCACGACCGGTGAGCTGGTGGCGGCGGCGCCGGCCTATCTCAAAACCAACTCACACGGCGAGTTCGTGTTCGACCACGCCTGGGCCGACGCCTACCACCGCGCAGGTATGGACTACTTCCCGAAACTGCTGGTGGCGGTGCCCTATTCGCCGGTGAGCGGGCCGCGGCTGCTGGTTGCCGGTCGCAACGAACTTCGCGCGGTCCTGCTGAAGGCGCTGCAGGATTTCTGCCGACGCTACTCGCTGTCGAGCGCGCACATCAACTTCCATCGCGCGGATGAAGTCGCGTCACCGGCTTGGCTGGCGCGCTCCGATCTGCAGTTCCACTGGAACAACGCGGGGCACGCGAGCTTCGATGCCTTCCTTGCCACGCTGCAGGCCAAGAAGCGCAAGAACATCCGTCAGGAGCGCGCACAGGTCGCCGCAGCCGGGGTCTCGCTGCGGATCGTCCACGGCGACGAAGCGAGCCACGCCGAGATCGCCACGGCGCATCAGCTGTACGCGCGTACGTTCGATCAGAAGGGCAACCATCCGGCACTGAATCTGGGCTTCTTCCAGCACTTGGCCACCCGGCTCGGACGCGGTCTGGTGCTGGTCCTGGCCGAGCGCGCGGGTGACGTCATCGCTGCAGCTGTGTGCCTGCGCTCCAGCAACACTCTGTACGGGCGCTACTGGGGATGTTTCGAGGACATTCCCGGCCTGCACTTCGAGTGCTGCTACTACCAGGGCATCGAGTACTGTCTGCGCGAGGGTCTGCAGTGCTTCGAACCGGGCGCACAAGGCGAGCACAAACTGGCGCGCGGCTTTCTGCCAGCCGTCACCCATTCCAGCCATCACCTGCCCCTACCCGCGTTTCACGACGCGGTGGCCGATGCGCTCGTGCGTGAGCGCGAATGGCAGTTGAGATACCGCGCAGAGCTGCTTTCGCACAGCCCATACCGCAACGACGAGGCCGCTGCGTGAGACTGCGCCTGCCCGAACTGGGGGCCTCGGAAGACTCACCGTTCCCGCCTGCAGAGAGCGCGTGGCGTGATCCGAACGGCCTATTGGCCTGGGGCGGCGGGCTCGAACCCGAGCGCCTGCTGCGCGCGTATGCGCAGGGCATCTTTCCATGGTTCTCGCCCGGCGAGCCGCCGCTGTGGTGGTGCCCGGACCCACGCATGGTTATCGCTACCGATGCCCTGCACCTGAGCCGCCGCTTCCGCCGTGAGCTGCGCAAGCAGCGCTGGACAGCGACCGCAGACCGCGACTTCGCCAGCGTGATCGAGCACTGCGCGCGGCTGCCCCGGCGCGGCCAGCGTGGCACCTGGATCGTGCCTGCAATGCGTCGCGCCTATATCGACCTGCATCAACGCGGGCACGCACATTCGATCGAAGCCTGGGAAGACGGTCAGTTGATCGGCGGCCTGTACGGCATCTGCGTGGGTCAAACGTTCTTCGGCGAATCGATGTTCAGCCTGCGCAGTGGTGCCTCGAAGTTTGTCATCGCGTCCCTGTGCCAGCGCCTGCAGGCCTGGGACATGCCGCTGCTGGATGGCCAGGTCGAGTCGGAACATCTCGCCTCGCTGGGTTTCGCGCCGATTCCGCGCCCTCAGTTTCTGTCTGCCCTGCAGTCTCTGACCACCGGCGGCAAGGGCGCCGGCAGTTGGCTTGAACACTTCGGCGAGCTTGCCTGCAGTGCGCTCGGCAGCGACTGAAACTGCCGAGCTTCTCCGCAGCGGGCCTACGTGGCAGAATGCGCCCCTTGTCCGCGGCAGCAGCCGCCCCCCTACCGACGAGTTCGAATGTCCAAAGATGATTCCATCGAGATGGAAGGCACTGTGTTGGAGACACTTCCCAACACTGTTTTCCGCGTGAAGCTTGAGAACGGCCACGTGGTCACCGCCCACATCTCGGGTCGCATGCGCAAGAACTACATCCGCATCCTGACCGGTGACAAGGTGAAGGTCGAAATGACCCCCTACGACCTCACCAAAGGTCGCATCACCTACCGCATGAAGTAACTCCCCCGATCCAGCTCCAGTTGAGGCCGGTTGACATCGGTCAGCTTGCGAAAAGCTTGGCTGCTAACGGTCTGACCGCACTTCATCAGAAATTGAGTGATCTGCTTTCGCGCTCGTGCGTGACAGCCCGGCCTGGTCAAGGTCGGGCTTTTGTCGTCTCGGGGTTTTCGTGATTGAGCATGCGGCGCGCCGAGATCAATCGATCTCCCAACCATGTCGACAACGCCCCGCAGGAGCCCAGCCATCGAGGCCAGACTCCTGCGTTGAGCACAGGGTGTCGCGCCTTTACGGCGTTTCGAACCCGTCCGAGAACACGCTGTCGGGGCTGGTGCTGGTTACACCGGGTACCAGCAGGCCAAGGACGCTAACGGACGCAGGCGAACCCACTTCGGCAACACCCAGCGCACTGCTGCCTGACTGCGGCGCCTCAGTGGTGGTCACCGAGAACCGGAACATCGTGCCCCAGTTCAGCGGGTTGACCGGCGCGGTCGAGGTGCCAGTCGCCGCCCACACAATGCTTGAACCCACGCGAGTGGCGGCCCAGTTGTTGTTGGCATCGCCATCGCCGTCAGCGAACTCGGTGGACACCAGATTCGCCGCAGCCGGGAACGACAACTCAAATCGGTTGAAGCCGTTATTGCGCAACACCCGCAGATTGGGCTCGGCGCCCTCGGTCACAGCACGCGCGAAGTCGAGGTTCATCACAGCATAGTCGTAGCGGTACTGGCCATTGCCGAGGTCGTTCACCCGCAGCGCTACGCGCAGATTTCCCTCGGCTGTCTTGACGTCGACGCTGCGTTCGTTGGGCTGAGCAGTGCCGGGCGCGACCCAGCGACCGAGGGCGGGACCCAGTCGCAGGGGATTCGAGTTGTTGATGGCCCAGGCGCTACCCGTCCAGTTGAAGCTGACCGGGCTCGACTGCATCGTGTTGAGGATGTTGATGTCATCGCGAACGAGGTACCAGGACTCGGCAAAGTACGTCGCGCCGGCGTTGGTCGTGGTATCGATGAACTCTTCGCGCACCGGCAGGCGAAAGGCGAACGTCGCGCAATCGCTACCGGCAACGTTGGAACACGGGGAACCGTTGTCGCGCGCGCCATCACAATTTCTGTCGTGGACCGACCCGCACCGTCCCCAGATCCCGCTTGCAGGGATGATCTCACCGCGCGGACCCAGATCATTGATGTTGTCGTTGTTGCCGGTGCCGTACGTGTCGACACAACCGCGGCCGAGCACGTGGTTGTCGCCGGGGTTGATGTCGCAGGGGCTATTGGTGGTCAGCCAAGCGTGCTTGACGCCTGAACGCCCCACCTGCTCGATCCGCCCGGTGGCGTCCACGCGATACAGATTCCAAATCAAGTAGGGATGCTGATCGTTCGAGTACGGGGCGAAGTTGCCTGTGAACTTGGTGTACCAGGGAACGTCGGCCGCATAGCGCGCGCTACTGGTGCCCAGCGGGTCGCCGGGGACGGTGGCGAGCAGCGGGTTGGCGAGATTGGCCTCATCCAGGTTGCCGGTGCCGCGGTTGTTGCGCAGGGTCGAGCTCGGCGTGAAAACCACCAGGCCGCCATTTTGACCGCCGGGGCCGTCCGCGGCAGCCTGCTTGCGCGTGTACTGCATGGTGAAGCTCTGCATGAACACGTCGGCCTCGTAGACCCCACCGTTCGGGGCGGCGGTGCCGTGCCACTTGCTGCTGCCCTGCGGCGCGGCCACGACGGCGCCTGGCGTTGCGACACGCGAGTACATTTCCAGACCGGCAACCACCCAACCGGCCAGCTGCGCATCACCCAGGCGCGCTGCCAACTGCGGGCTGATCCGAAGATCCATTGCGCGAACGCTGAGCTGGGGAGAATCGCCGCCCTCCAGCTTGTACATCAGCCGATCGATGTAGAACCAGGCCTCGCCGTCCGCGCCGATCAGGTCCAGCCCAAGCGCACTGTCCTTGGCCGGACGCAGCACGAGCTCACGCAGGTCGATAGTGAGCTTGGCGGAATCGAGAACGAAGCCGCCACGCGCCTGCAGCCGTCCGCCAGCGAAGCCTGCGAAATCAAACGAATTCCGTACCCGGATTTCAAGCCCGGCGGCTTCACGCAACGCAACGCGCTCGATATGCGGAGTGTCGCCAACAGCCAATCGCTGGCTAGCGGCGCCCACCTGGAAACCGAGGTCGGACATCAGGTCCCGGTTCCAGTTGAAGCGCAGCTCGCCGCCCCAGACTGTCCATTGCTGGCTTGCCTCTGCCACAGGCTTCACATCTTCCACAGCATGCGCAGCTGGCACGCCCAGCGCGACCACCAAACCCAACACGAACTTCAACTGGCGCATCGCATCCCTCGATTCAAATGGTCTTCAGCCTTTCACAATGTAGCGACTTCGCGGCAGATGACGTGCTCCGCGTCACGTTGAGAGAAACATCTGCGCAGAAGTCAGGGCAGCACGACCTGCGCGCTGTCCACCATCACCGGCGGCGAGCGGCCGTAGCTGGGGTTCGACCACAGCGAATACAGATAGGCACCGCGGCTCTGGGCTTGCGGGCCGACGTCGAACGGTCGCCCCGGGCCATCGGCACACAGAGTGTTCTCTGCCGGGAATCCGCGCTCCACGGCCTGATCTCTCAAGAACTCGATGTACTCCTTGCTGGCGGTCTGATAATGCAGGCGCGACCGAATGGTCAGCGCGCCCTGTGCGCCTGCAATCGGCGCGGTCACGCTGACCACATCGACATTTCGCAGCCGATTCGAGCCCGGCCGCTCGGGCGGGTACACGGCAGCAACCGGCGCAACCTCGATGTCGCCGCCGCCGGTGAAGCCCAGCGGTGGGATGCGATTGTCCTTGGCGACGCAGTTGTTGCGGACGAAATGGAAAACCGCCCTGCCCTGCGCATCGGTGATCTTGCACTGACCCGATTGCGGGTCCCAGATGCCCTGCTTGATCTCGTAGACGCGGGTCTGCGCGTCGCGCTGCAGCTCACCGGTTGCCGGATTCCACGCGCCATTGCTGTATATCACGGCGCCGCCAGCATCGCGCACTTCAAGCTCGATCCACATCCGCCGCCCTTCCGAGTATCCGGTTGGCAGCTTGTGGCCTGAAAGATTGGTGACCTCAACCTCGATGGCCAAGGCCTGACCGTCGCCGCTGCGCGTCGCGCGCGTCACGATGGTTGCGGTGCGCTCGGTCAGCAGCTCGGTCGACCACTGCACCGCCTGATCGAAGGCCTCATCCAGACCCAGACTGGGGAACTCGCCCTTGAGAATCTTCGGAACCCAGGTATTTGCCCCGGAGAAGTTGTGGATCGACAGCTTGCCGTTGCGGTTGGGCCCGAAGAAGCAGCCGAGGAATTGCTCTTGCGGGTCTTCGCTGCGAGCGATCTCCATGTGACAGTCCTGGCAGGTCTGCTGGCGCTTCACGTTCACGCCGGGCTGATTCTGCACCGGCACCGCCTCGAGACCGTCTGCGAACAGGGCCGTGCCGTAGTCGCTCTTCAGCCACTCCGTGTAGGTGCGTTCAATCGGGAACGCGATTCCGGTGTCTATGCCGGCTGGAGAAATCAGGGTGCGCACCGGAACGCCATTGTTGAGAGGCGAGGTGACGTTGTGGCAGCTGCCGCACATCTCGCTGCTTGAAATGTGCTCGGACTTCTTCCACGCGTGCGGTGGCGGGCTGGTGCCGTCGCTGTAGTCGTAGGGGCCGGCGCGGCAGGGGCCACTACCGGTCGCGCAGGCCAGATCGTCGATCCAGATGTCGCCACTCTCAAGAAAGTTCGGCTCGCCTGCGGGGCCCTTGGGCTCGACGCGGTGGCAGAAATGGCAGCCGATGCCTGAGTAGTCATTGCCAAAGCCGGGCGGATCATCGTGATCACCCTGCAGCAGACAGCCGTCCGCGCCGTCGACCCGGCCGCCGCTGGTTGTCTTGCTCACGCGGCCGCCGAACCAGCCTTCCGGAACATGGCAGCGTAGACACCAATCACCGACGCCCGGCACCCCGAGGCTCTCGCCGTCGGCGTTGGCAACGTCGAGCGCGGCCCAGAACACCGGGTCTCGCCCGGCGTTCGCCATCATCGAGCCCTTCCAGCTGGTGGCCGGATAGTGGAACTCGATCGGGCCGCCCGCGTGGCAGCCGGTGCAGTTGCCGGAGTCTTCCAGCGGATGGGTCAACCCCGGCTGCGAGCCGCGGGCGGTCAAATCGGGCGTGCCTGCAAGCAGCACCGAGGAGATCGCAATCAGGCAGGCGCCGACGCACGCGCGCGCATACCGGTGGGTGGATCGAAACAAGTCAGCGATCTCCGGCGAGAGGGCGCTGGGCACTCATTCGTGCCCAGCGCGTCAGTAACCCGACGAGGGTAGTCCCAAGCTACTGCTGCAGCAAGTAGCCTCGGCGGCGACCTACTCGACCACGCTGAGTTCAGTGCTCGGCTCTTCCATGGTGTCCACGGTCAGCCGGCCTTCGCGCACGCCCACGGTTACGCGACCGCCCCCGACCAGTTTGCCAAACAGCAGCTCATCGGCGAGCGGCCGCTTGACCTGCTCCTGGATCACCCGAGCCATCGGCCGCGCGCCCATCTGCGGGTCGAAGCCGTTCTGCGCCAGCCAGCGCCGGGCTTCAGGATCAACACTCAGCACCACGTGCTTGTCCTGCAGCTGGGTTTCGAGCTCGATGATGAACTTGTCGACCACGCGCAGAATGTGTTCGAAATCCAAGCCGCCGAACTGCACGATGGCATCAAGCCGGTTGCGGAACTCGGGCGAGAACGCCTTGCGGATGACCTCCATCGCGTCGGTGGCATGGTTCTGCTCGACGAAGCCGATGCTGCGTCGGGCCGCCTGAGCGGCACCGGCATTGGTGGTCATCACTACGATCACGTTGCGGAAGTTGGCCTCGCGACCGTTGGTATCGGTCAGGGTGCCGCGGTCCATCACCTGCAGCAGGATGTTGAACACATCCGGATGCGCCTTCTCGATTTCGTCCAGCAGCAGCACGCAGTGCGGTGTCTTGACCACTTTCTCGGTCAACAGGCCGCCCTGGTCGAAGCCCACGTAGCCGGGAGGCGCGCCGATCAGACGACTGACCGAGTGCGCTTCCATGTACTCGGACATGTCGAAGCGCACCAGCTCGATACCCAACTGCATCGCGAGCTGACGGGTGACTTCGGTCTTGCCGACACCGGTCGGGCCGGCGAACAGGAAACTGCCGATCGGCTTGTCGGGATTGGCCAAGCCAGAGCGCGCCATTTTGATCGCCGCCGCCAGGGTGTCGATTGCCTCGTCCTGGCCGAACACCACCATCTTCAGATTGCGGTCGAGATTGCGCAGCACATCCCGGTCGGAAGCCGAGACCTGCTTGGCCGGAATGCGCGCCATGCGGGCGATGATGTACTCGATCTCGGCGACGTCGATCACCGCCTTGCGCTGACCTTCAGGCAGCAGGCGCTGACGTGCGCCGGCCTCGTCGATCACGTCGATCGCCTTGTCGGGCAGCAGGCGATCGCCGATATGCTTGACCGAGAGATCCACCGCAGCCTGCAACGCATCGCCGGCGTACTCGACCCGGTGGTGCTCTTCGAACTTGGTCTTCAGGCCATTCAGGATCGCAACGGCATCCGCGACCGACGGCTCGACGATGTCGATCTTCTGGAAGCGCCGAGCCAAGGCGCGGTCCTTCTCGAACACGCCGCGGTATTCCTGGAAGGTGGTCGAGCCGATGCAGCGCAGCTCGCCGGAAGCCAGCACCGGCTTGATCAGGTTGGACGCATCCATCGTGCCACCCGAGGCCGAGCCGGCGCCGATGATGGTGTGGATCTCGTCGATGAACAGAATCGAGCCCGGTTCCTTCTTGAGCTGGGCCAACACCGCCTTCAGGCGCTTTTCGAAATCGCCGCGGTACTTGGTACCTGCGACCAGGGCGCCCAGGTCAAGCGCGTAGATGGTCGCTTCGGCCAGCACCTCGGGCACTTCGCCATCGACGATGCGCTTGGCCAGACCTTCGGCAAGCGCCGTTTTTCCGACGCCGGCTTCACCGACCAGCAAAGGATTGTTTTTCCTTCGACGGCACAGCACCTGGATCGTGCGCTCGATTTCGTCGGCGCGGCCAATCAGCGGATCGATCTTGCCCTGCTTGGCCAGTTCGTTGAGGTTGGCGGCGTACTCGGCGAGCGGATTCGACTTCGGGTCTTCGCCTTCCGGGTCTTTCTGCGCTTCCGGTTCGGAGGGCTTGGGCTGGTCGCTGGACAGCTTCGCGACGCCATGGCTGATGTAGTTCACGACATCCAGCCGGGCGATCTCCTGCTGGCCGAGGAAATACACCGCGTGCGAGTCTTTCTCACCGAAGATCGCCACCAACACATTGGCGCCGGTGACTTCCTTTCGACCCGACGACTGCACGTGGTAGACCGCGCGCTGCAGCACCCGCTGGAAGCCCAGGGTTGGCTGCGTGTCGCGGGTGTCCTCCGATGCCAGAACCGGAACCGTCTCCTGGATGATGTTGCGCAACTCCTGCCCCAGCCGGGTCAGGTCTGCGCCGCAGGCGCGAAGCACGGCCACGGCTGACGGATTCTCCAGCAGCGAAAGCAGCAGGTGCTCCACGGTCATGAATTCATGCCGCGCTTCACGAGCCTGCTTGTAGCACTGGCCGATGCTGAACTCGAGATCTTTGCTGAACATGTCGGGGCTCCTTGCGCCTGACCTTCTACCGCTTGCCGCTGCGCCGCCTGCGCCCCCAATGGGCCCATGCGTCAATTTTTTACGCTTTTTCCATGCTGCACATCAGCGGGTGCTGATGGCTGCGCGAGTATTCGTTGACCTGCTGAACCTTGGTTTCTGCTACTTCACGGGTATACACCCCACACACGCCTTTACCGCGTGTATGGACGTGCAACATCACTTGGGTGGCCCGCTCGGCGTTCATGCCGAAGAACACCTGCAAGACTTCGACCACGAAATCCATCGGGGTGTAGTCGTCGTTCAAGATGACCACCTGATACAGCGGAGGCCGGATCACTTCAGGGCGCGCTTCCTCGATGGCGAGCCCGCGTGAGGGCTCGCTGTCGGGGGCGCCATCGGGATCACCAAGGTGGATGTGCTGAGTATGTGCGGCGTCGATCATGGCGACCTATATGAATGCCCGCGGGCCAGATGCAAGGGCAGGCTCATGAAATCCTGCCCGCCGCACTCTGCCCCGATTGCCGAAAACCGGGGCGGGACCGGGCTGCGCGACGTCAGACGAAGCTGAACGCTGCGCGTGCCACGCGGCCCGCTGCTGTAAAGTTCCGCCTCTTTGCCGGCGGTTCAACCTGTGCCCAAGAGTGACATCCACTTCAATCCGGACATCACGGTAGCCTGCGTCATCGTACGCGAGGGCAGGTTCTTGCTGGTGGAGGAGTCGGTGCGTGAACGTCTGGTGCTTAACCAGCCGGCGGGTCACCTGGAGCCGGAAGAAGGTCTGATCGAAGCCGCCGCCCGCGAGGCACTTGAGGAAACCGGCTGGACGGTGCGACCCACTGCCTTCATCGGCAGCTATCTGTGGCAGGCCGATGGCGGCAAGACCTACATGCGCTTTGCGTTCGCCGCCGAGGCCCTCAGCCACGATCCGGAGCGTACGCTGGACCGCGGCATCGTCCGCTGCGTCTGGTTGAACCCCGACGAGCTGGACGCGGAAGCCGCCCGACTTCGCAGCCCGCTGGTGCGCGCCGCGATCGACGACTATCTGGCTGGGCAGCGCGCGCCGCTGTCGCTGGTCAAGCACGTGCGGGGCTGATCCGGCATGCAGGGCACGGTCATCGTCGGGATGTCCGGCGGCGTCGACTCGTCGGTCGCCGCCCTGCTGTTGCAGCGCGAGGGCGTACCGATCGAGGGCCTGTTCATGCAGAACTGGGTCGAAGACGCACGCGAAAGCGGCTGCCGCGCCGAGCAGGACCGCAAGGACGCGATCGCGGTCTGCGGTCGCCTGGGCATCCGCTGCCACAGCCGCAACTTCGCCGCCGAATACTGGGACGGCGTGTTCGAGCACTTCGTCGCCGAGTACCGCGCCGGCCGCACACCCAACCCTGACATCCTCTGCAACCGCGAGATCAAGTTCCGCACCTTTCTGGACCACGCCCGCGCGCTGGGCGCCGAGCGCATCGCCACCGGCCATTACGCCCGGGTGCGGAAGCAAGCGGGGCGCTGGCAGCTGCTGCGCGGACAGGATGCCGGCAAGGATCAGAGCTACTTCCTCTACACCCTGGGTCAGTCCCAGCTCGCCGCCACACTATTCCCCGTGGGTGAGCTGCCGAAATCCGAAGTGCGTCGTCTGGCGGCGGAGGCGCAGCTGCAGACCCACGCGAAGAAGGACTCGACCGGCATCTGTTTCATCGGCGAACGCGACTTCCGCGAGTTCCTCGGCCGCTACCTGCCAGCTCGCGAGGGTGAAATCGTCGACCCCGAGGGCGTGCTGCTCGGCCGCCACAGCGGCGCGTTCTTCTACACCCTCGGCCAGCGCGAGGGCTTGAACCTCGGCGGCGTGCGCGGCCGGCCGCAGGCGCCATGGTTCGTGGTCGGCAAGGACGTCGACAATAATCGGTTGATCGTCGACCAGGGCCACGACAGCGCCTACCTGCAGTCGCAGCGGCTGCGCTGCGCCCTGCCCGACTGGGTTGACGATGCGCCGCCCGCTGAGCGTTTTGAATGCACCGCCAAACACCGCTATCGCCAGGCCGATGAAGCCTGCGAAGTCCATGTCCAGAGCGACGGCAGTCTGCGGGTGAGATTCGCGCGGCCGCAGCGCGCCGTCACTCCGGGCCAATCCATCGTTTTCTATGCTGGCGAGGTGTGTCTGGGCGGCGCGGTGATCGAAGCCACCGACGCGCCGCTTGAGGCCCACGCCATGGAGATTGCATGAAAGACCGCGTACTCGCGTTGGCCGGCCTGCTGCAGGCTCTGGCTGCTGTCCGTCAGATTTCGCAGGACGGCCGCGCCGACGCCGAACTGGTTTCCCCGTGCATCGACAGCGTGTTCCGTCTGGACGCCGCCAACGTCGAGGCGGTTTACGGCGGCGTGGTTGCACTGCAGCCGGGGCTGAACTGCCTCGTCAGCCAGATCAAGGGCCAAGCGCGCGACACCGCGATTTCGCGGATGGCGGTCACCGTGATGCAGCTGGAACGGCAGCTGGCGAAGAACCCGAAAATGCTGGAGGACCTGCGCCGCGGGATCCAGTCGGCCGAGCGTCAGCGCGATCACTTCGGCAGCGACCACACCGCCGTAAGCCAGCGCCTGGCCGATCTCTACGCCGACACGCTCAGCCAGCTCAGGCCGCGGGTGATGGTGCAAGGCAACCCGCTGCAGCTGTCGCAGGCGGCCGTGGTGGCACAGATCCGCGCGGCCCTGCTCGCAGCAGTGCGCTCCGCGGTGCTGTGGCGCCAGGTCGGCGGAAGCTACTGGGACCTCGCACTTCGACGCGGCGCGATACTGAAGACAGCGGGCTACCTGATCGAGGGCAGCACTCGCTGAGGGTTTGCATCAGCAACCTGACTGAACGTCTTGCCGGCGGAGCATTCGGCTTTTCGGCTCGCGCGGAAGCCCTGGCGTAGACTCGGGCAGCCGATCCGGCACGCCTTTGCGAGAATCACGCCATGTCTACAGTCACCAAGGTCATCGAAGTCTCCGCCGCATCGCCGACGAGCATCGAAGATGCCGTGCAGGGCGGCCTCAAGAAAGTCGCACACAGCGTCAAGAACATCTGCGGCGCCTGGATCAACGAGACCAAGGTCATCACCAGCGCCGATGGCACCATCACCGAATGGCGGGTCAACATGCGGGTCAGCTTCATCGTCGAGTAGATCTCAGAGCAGCCGCGGCGCGACCCGAGACTGCAATCAGGCAGCGACCTCCGCCTGTGTTTGCACAAGGGCCCGTTCTGCGGGCCCTTTGCTTTCGTTGAGATCGCACGACTGGCTTGGGACACGCCTCGGTTCGACCCAAGCTGGGCCTTGCTCCAGCTCAGCCGTCGCGCGCCGCGCTCAAGGCGAAATCGATCGCCGCACACACCGCCGCCACCTGGGCGTCGTTGCACTGTTGCGGTGTTGCACGTGGGCTGTCGGGGTAGACCTCGGTGGTGCTGGTGAAGCGCGCTGAAGTCAGCCCCGCGCACAGACCGAGCTGCTTGAACGGATACAGGATCACGCCCGGCGCAACCACGGCAGAACCGATGATCTCGCCCTGCGCATCGGCCGGTGCGATATGGGTGACCTGGGCAACGGCCGCGATCACCGCCTGCTGGAAGTCAAGCTGCGGGTTGTCGCTGTCGCCGACCGTGTAGAAGCCGTCGGGTATTTCGCCGGGAGCCGATTGCTTGCCATCGCGGGCCGCCAGCGCCGGGCGGAATTCACTCTCGTCGGTATCGGTGGTCTCGTGCAGATCCATATGCAACAGCACCTGCTCCGCAATGGGTGCGACCAGACGCATCAACGCAGCTGACTCCTGCGCCGGACTGTCCTCGCGAAAGGACCGGTTCGGGTCGATCGCGTGTGCATTCCAGCGGTGAATACGCTCATACGCCCAAGGGCTGATGCACGCTGCGATCAATAGGTTGACCCGCCCTTCGTATTGCGCGGCCCGGGTCGCAGCGAACTGCAGCGCGCCGAGCACGCCGCTGGTCTCGTATCCGTGCACACCGCCAGTCACCAGCACACAGGGCAAGCTCTCTTTCCAGTGGCGGCTGCGCAGGGCCAACAGCGGGTAGCTGTCCGGCGCGTAGTCCAGCTGGCCGTACTGTTCGACATCGAAACGCGCACGCAGCGGTTCGATCAGGCTCAACACATCCGTCGCATAGCTGCGATGTCTGGTCTGTCGCGACAGCCAGATGGCGCGCTCTGCATCGCCCCAGGGCTGTCCGGGTGTGCCAATCGGATACGGGTCTGGGCTGGTCATCGGCAGATTCTCTCAAGCAAGCCTTGGGGCGGGCCGCCATTCTACCGAGCCGGCTCGGCATCACCGCGGCGGCGTATTCGAATCGCAGCTCGCCAGGATGGAGCGTCCGGCGCAGCGACATCTACCGATCCAGACTCACACGCGACCCGGCGCGCACAGGGTGCGGAACGACCACGCTTGACCGCGCTCAGCCAGCTCCATCTGCAAGATGGCGATCCAGAAACTCGAGTGCGCGATCCGAGCCCGACTGGCCCAGCCAGAACAACGCCTGCTTCTTCGCGGCGCGCGGATAGCTGCCCTGCAGCAGGCGGATCAAGGCCTCATCACCGCCGTCCTTGAGCTGACTTAGCGCGAACACTGCTTTCTCCTGCAGCTCCGGCGTGGCATCGACGGCCAGCGCGGCGAGGATGCGCTGTTCGGCATCGTCCCAGCCCGCTTGAGCGATCCAGAACAAGGCGCCGCCGCGCACGGAGTCGCTGCGTCCGGCACCGGCGAGCGCACTCAAACCGGCGCGGGCCTGCGGCAACTCCGACTCTGAAAGCACGAAGGCGAGATGCTCCAGAAAGCCGTCCGACTCGGCTCCGCGCGAAAGTGCAAGCACCTGTTCGATACCCGCCTCGCCGCGCACCTGGCCCAGCCAGAACGCAGCGTTGCGGCGCAGCCCATCCGGCTTGCCGGCGGCGCTGAGATCGATCAGCGCCGAGCTGGCCACGGGCGTGGCGTGCAGGGCCAAGGCCACCAGCGCGCCCTCACCCAGCTCGCTTTTTCGGCCTGGCGAGCTGTGCCCGCGCAGGCTTTGTGCGGCCAGCCAGCGGGCGCTGCTGTCGGGGCTGGTCGAGGCCAGTTCGATCGGCGGGGCGGCCGAGTGCACCGGGCACTGGGCGTCGTAGGCGCGCACTTCAACCGCTTCACTTCCCGCAAAGCGCACGTAGACATCCAGCCGGTCGGTCACGGTCAATTCCGATGCAGACGCATTGACGTGATAGGTGTTGGCACGCGCGTCGAGGTTGCAGCCTCGCCCTTTCAGGTCAGCGCCATCGATGCAGCACGCCACGCCGGTCCCGGCCTGCTTGGGCACCTGCCAGTGCGCCCAACCCTCAGTTGGGGCGCCTTCCAGCGGCTGCGCGAGCGCGGGCTGCGGGCTCAGCAGGGCCATCAGCAGCCAGGCACTCTGCAGCTGACTCAAAAGCCGCAGCTGCAACGCGCCGCCACGCCAATCTTGCAGCTCCTGACGCAGCCGCGCCCACAACACACTGACGATGCTCATCGACCTTCTCCCTCTTCAATCGCTTGTTCGATCGCATCCAGCGCATCGTCACCGCCGAGCAGGCTGACCAGCTTCAGCAGCTCACGCTTTTCGTCCGCGTCCTGCGCTGCGTTGTAGAGCTGCCGCAGGCCGCTCTGGTGGCCGCTGATCAGCAGACCCTCGCGCGCTGCAGCCTTCAGTTCCGCCGACTCCAGCCGCGGGTACAACGCGACCAGCTGCTCGCCGGCACCGGCGATGCCGAGTCCGCGCAGGGCCTGCATGCGCAGCGGTAGCGCGGCCTTGCCCGTGGCGACTGCGACGAGATCGTCGCTGGCGCCCGCAATACCGAGCGCGTCCAAAGCCGACTCCTGCACATCGGCGTCGGTGCTTGTGGAGAGCAGCTGGCGCAACTCGTCCAAGGCCCCCATCGCCCCAAGCAGACGCACCGCCTCGGCGCGCAGCTCGGTGGAAGGATCCGTCTGCGCGGCCTGCAGCATGGAGGCGGAATCCGAGCTGATCATCCAGGCTTGCAGCACCGACTGCCGCACCTTCAACTCCGAACTGTCGCGATACAGGGTTTGCAGCGCTTGCCGGGCGGCGTCGTTGCCGGACATGCCGAGCATGCGGATCGCGCGGTCGCGCAAGTCAGGCTCGCCGCTGCGGGCGATCTGCAGAATCTGCGCGCTGGCCTGTGGATCATCGATCTGGCTCAACACAAACAACGCCCGCTCCTTGCTGCGTGCGCTGTAGTTGCCGGCGATCACCCGCTGCAGCAAGGGCAGCGCACGCTCGGAGGGCGCGGACAGCAGGCCCGCCAGAGCGGATTCGACCAGGTCTTCGCGCTCAGCAGCGTCGGCTGCAACGCTGGTGGCAGCAGCGGGTGCGCCGAGCAGACTTTGCGCTTCGGCCAGCCAGCGGCTTTGCGGGAACTCGCGCTGCAGGCGCTCGACGGTGGCGCGAGCCTCAGCCACGCGGCGTCCCTGACGCTGTGCGTAGGCCTGCCAGTACAGCGCGCTGTCGGCCGCTGCCGGCTCGTCGCGACGCAGCTGCTGCTCCAGTTCGAGGAACAGCTGCAGGGCCTGCTCCCAGCGACCCTGTTTCAACTGTTCATGGCCCTGCCAATACAGGGTCTGGCTGGCGCTGCCGCTGGGCGCCATGGCGCGGTCATCGGGGGCGGCGGCGGCAGAGCCGACCGCCAGCGCCAGGGCGAAGCCGAGCGCGCGCAGCGGCAGCGCGAGCGGGCGAGTGATTCGATTCATCATGGCCGGACTCCTGTCCTTGAATGAGGGTGCAACGGGTTTCGGATACACGACATCCGTCAGGCGGATATCAGGTGCTGGTGATCGCGTTGCGGGCGCGCAGGCCGGCTTCCGCCGCGCGCACCTGGAAGATCAGATCCGAACGCTCGACGAAATCGCCCAGACCTGTACGCAGTTGGATGTCATCGGCCTGCGCCGGGTTAGCCAGCTCGATCAACACAGGCTCCAGCGTCTGCAGCAGATCGACCAGGCGGGTGTCGCCGCTATGGCGCGCCGCGGCTAGATAGAGCCGGTTGTTGTCGATCAGCGCGCGCGCCAGCTCCGCATTGCCAACTCGCAGGCTGTCGCCGTCGACGTTCACCGCGGTCATCAGTGCCCGCCGCGTGCTATCGAGGTGCTGTGCCAGAACATTCGCATACACGCGCTCGCTGGCAACGACGGGCGTTGGCGGCTGTTGCTGCAGGCCATGCTCGCGTCCGGCCATGAAACTCACCGACAGCAGCACGGCCGCAGCGATACCCGCAGCCAGGCCGCGCTGCAGTCGACGTCGGCCAAAGCCGTGTCGATGGCTCAACCGCGCCTGTGGCGGCACCGCGGCATCAGCCGCTGCACGCGCCGACAGACCTTGCCAGATCCGGTCTGAAAGCCCCTGCGCGGGCTCGGGAGGCAGATCCAGCGCACTGGCATCGAGCGTGGCGCACAGGCCGGCATAGCGCGCCGACAGCGCGACATCGATCGCCAGCGCTGTATCGATCTCGCGCAATCGCGCCTGCGGCAGGCCATCGCGGTAGTGGTAGAGGATCAGCTCGCGGTCATCGATCGGCGACGTCGTGGTCATGCTCTAGCTCCAGTCCTGCAGCGCCGCGCGCAGCTTGCGCACGGCGCGGAAAATCGCCTGTTTGCTTTGGCCGATGTTGAGCGACAGCTGGGCGGCGATCTGCTCCAGCGATTCGCCCTCGACATGCCGCAGCACGAAGGCGGTGCGCTCCATCACGCTCATCTGCGTGAGCTCCGCGCTCACCCGCGTCGCCAGCTCGGCGGCACGCGCATGTGCCTGTGGGCCGGGCGCAGCGTGGTGGGATTCGGTATCAACATCGGGCTCGGCATCGACGAACAGATCCAGCGATGACGCGTCCTCGCCGTCGGCATCGGACTCGCTTTGCTGATGTCGATGGCGCGCGTTGCGGCGCAGCTGCTCCAGCGCGGCGTTGACCGCAATCCGATGCAGCCAGGTCGAGAACGCGGCGCGGCCGTCGAACTCGGCCAGCGCACGCCAGGCCTTGTAGAAGGCCTCCTGCGCGGCGTCTTCGGCCAGCGCGACATCGCGGGTAATGCGCCAGCACAGCTGAAACACCGCCCGGCTGTGCAGCTCGACCAGCTGACGGAACGCAGCGGCATCGCCGCCTCGGGCGGCACTCAGTATCGCGGTAGGGTCGGAACTCATGCCGGCTTGGATGCGCGGCGCCGAAGTCTGGTTAGCACGTGCGCGCCACAGATTTCGCGTCACCTGCACTCGCGCGGGCCAAGCATGCGGCTGCACCCACTGGATCAACCGCCATGCCCAAGCTCCTGAATCTGCGTGCGGCCCTGCTGCTGAGCATGATCGCAGCGATCGCCGCCTGCACCACCCTGCCGAAGGAAACCGCCATGTCGCGCCCTGCCATCGCCGCGCTTGACCTGCCGCGCTTCATGGGCCGCTGGTGGGTGATCGCCAACATTCCCTACTTCGCCGAGCGCGGCAAGGTCGCCAGCTCGGACAACTACAGCCTGCGCCAGGACGGCGGCATCGATGTGGTGTACGCCTACCGCAAGTCGTTCGACGAGACCACCGAACGCACGCTGAAGGCCAGTGCGCGGCCTCTTGAAGGCAGCGGCGGCGCGCACTGGAAGCAGCGCTTCTTCGGCGTGTTGTCGGTCCAGCTGCAGGTGCTGGAGGTCGACTCCGAGTACCGTTGGGCGCTGATCGGCAACCCCAAGCGCAGCCTGGCCTGGGTGTTCGCGCGCGAGCCGCAGATGGACGCTGCGACCTATGCCGAGCTGGTCGAACGCCTGCGCCCGCACGGCTACGATCCGGCGGACCTGCTGCGCGTACCGCAGTCGGCGGCACAGGTCGGTCAGCCCGGATTCCAGTAGTCGAAGAGCGCGCTGCGGCGCAGGCGCGGCAGAATGGGCAATGCCCGCCGACGCCTTCGCCCCGTCCGTTCAACGCCTGGTGCTGGACACCAATGTCTGGCTGGATCTGCTGCTGTTCAACGATCCGCGCTGCGCGGGCTTGCGGGCATCCCTCGACAGCGGCCGCGCGGTCGCGCTGTCGAATGCCGCCTGCCGCGAGGAGTGGCGTCGGGTGCTCGACTACCCCGCGCTGCGGCTCACGCCCGCAGAGCTGTCCGTGGCCTCGGCGCGATTTGATCAGCAGGCGAAGATGGTGACGATTGCTTCGCGCGCCCTGCCCTGGCCGGCGCTGCCGCGCTGCCGCGACCCGGATGACCAGAAGTTTCTGGAGCTGGCCTGCGCCGCCGACGCCACCGTGTTGCTCAGCCGCGATCTGGCCCTGTTGACCCTGGCTCGACGCACGCGCCGGCTCGGATTGTTCGACATCTGCACACCGGAAGCCTTGGGCAATACTTGAGGTCGTAGCGAGGGACGCCCCTGCAAGGTCGGCAGGGGCGACTCCGATCTCATCTCATTGCACAACGCTTCGTCGGTCAGGCCCCCAGCCGCTCGATGATCGCATCGGCAAAGCTGTCGGTGCTGCCGGTGCCGCCGAGGTCAGGGGTCACGCGATCGCGCGCTTCCATGGTGGCGACGATGGCCGCACGCAACCGCTTGGCGTCCGCTTCGAGATCGAGGTGTCCGAGCATCTGCGCGGCGCCCAGCAGCAGGGCACAGGGGTTGGCGATGCCCTGCCCGGCAATGTCCGGCGCCGAGCCATGCACGGCCTCGAAGATTGCCGCCTTCTCGCCGATGTTTGCGCCCGGGGCCAGCCCAAGACCGCCGACCAGGCCGGCGCAAAGGTCGGAGACGATGTCACCGAACAGGTTGGTGGTGACGATCACATCGAACTGCTCGGGCCGCATCACCAGCTGCATGCAGGTGTTGTCGACGATCATTTCCTGGGTTTCGATGTCCGGGTACAGCTTGGAGATCTCGCGCGCCACTTTCAGGAACAGGCCCGAGGTGCTCTTCAGGATATTGGCCTTGTGCACGATGGTGACCTTGCGCCGGCCGGCACTGCGCGCCAGCTCATAGGCGTAGCGCACGATGCGGTCCGAACCCTTGCGGGTGATGCGCTGGGTCAGGGTGGCGACCTCACCATCCGGCGACACCGTCTGGCCCTCACCGATGTAGGCGCCTTCGGTGTTCTCACGCACGGTGATGATGTCGATGCCGCTGTAGCGAGCCTTGGTGTTCGGGAACGAAATCGCCGGGCGAACGTTGGCATAGAGGTCGAAGCGCTTGCGCAGGGCCACGTTGATCGAGCTGAAGCCTTCACCGACCGGCGTGGTCAGCGGGCTCTTCAGGGCGATGCCGAGCCGCTCGATTGTGTCCACCGAGGACTGCGGCAGCAGCTCGCCGTGTTTCTCCAGCGCCACCATGCCGGCGTCGATGAACTCGTAGACCAGACCCAGCTGCATGGCGTCCAGCACCCGCAGGGTGGCGTCCATGATTTCCGGGCCGATGCCGTCGCCGCGGATGACCGCGATAGTGGTGCTCATGATGATTTGGATCTCGCAGGGTTGAATTCGAAGGAGCACGCCGCCGCCCGAGCCCTGCATCTTTTGTGCGAGGCCACGGCAGGAGTCACGGCGAAAGTCGCGGCGCGCAGGCCAGTGCAACAGGGTAGCGGCGCGCAGGCTGACCCGCCATTATCCGAAAGACGGACCTGAAGCGGAACCTGCCGATGGTCGCGGTGGTCGCCGCAGCTGCGGTACAGTCTCGGCCCATGAACGGACTCTCTCGCCATCCGCGGCGCTCAAACTTCCCGTTTGCTGGCCTTTGGGTGGCCGCAGCGGCGATCGGCAGCCTGTGGTCAGCAGCTCCAGTCGCCGCGGCAGGCGCCCAGATCACAGCGCTTCAGCCGGCTCTGCGCAGCGGCGACGCCCTGCATCTGCGCATCGAGGACAGCTGGCCCAACGCCTGCACGCCCGAACTCAGCAGTGTCGAAGTTCGTGGCCGCGACATCTGGGTGCTGGCCCGCGACACCAGCGCGCGTCGGGTTTGCGGCCAGGTAGTGTCGAGCTATGTCATCGACACCGGCAGCCAGCTGAATGTGCGTTCGGCGCTGGTCGAGCCCGGCGTACAGCGCATCCACTACGCGATTGATTCCGACGACGGCCTGCGCTTGCGCGGCTTCGAGCTGCTGAGCATGGGGACATCAGCCGCACCCGCCAGCGCGCCGGAAAACGGCTACTGGTGGGCCGACCCGCAGGACGAAGAGCGCTATGCCGGGCCTGGCATCGGCCTGAACCTGGAGCACCAGGGCGAGGCACTGAGCCTGGTGCTGTTTGGCTATGACGCCGAAGGCCGGCCGGATTGGTCGATCGCCAGCGGCGAGCTGGGTCAGAACACGGCGAGCCTCAGCCTCAGCCGTTTGTCGAATGGATCAGGCCCGCGCGGTGTCTACCAGCGGCCACAGGGTGTCGAAAGCCTGGGCCGGGTTTTGGTCGAGTACGAAGGGCCTGCCAAGGCGACTTTCTGGCTGGTGTATTCGGAAGCCGAAGGCATCGATCTCGTTCTGCGTCCGCTGCCGATGGTCCGCTTCAGCTTCGCCCAGTCGACCGCGGAGACTTGGCTCGGCCAGTGGCTGCTGGTACTACCCGGCGAGGTTGATTCGCGACCCGAGACCCACAGTTTCGAACTCAGCCAGCTGCGTCCCACCACCAGCGGATTCGCGCTGACCGATGGCAAGGGCAAGGTCGAACTGCTGTGTGTCGCCGAAGACCAGACCACCGACCGCCTGCCTGACCTGTGTCAGCTGCGGATCGCCGATCAGGCCATCGAACTCGATTTTGACCGTCTTGGCCTGGCACGGCTGGATGGCACGGACACCGAAGGCAAGCGCGTGCGCCTGCTGCAGATCGCGGCGGACTAGCAGTCCACGGTCGTCCGCACCGGTGCTACTGCCCTGCGAACTCTTCGTCATCCTCAGCGCCGGCTGACAGCACCACCAGCACCGCGCGGATACTGTCGCCGCCAAAGCCGCGGCGAACCAGCAGGTCGGCCAAGCGTCGCCGCTCACGCGCATCACTGACGCCATTCGGAAAGCGCCTGCGCGCCAACTCCAGCGCGCGCTCGGTCCAGCTGGATTGATCGTTCGCATACTCAAGCAGAGCACTGCTCTGCTCGCCTTTGACCCCGTGCTGGGCCAGCTCCGCGAGCAGATGCATCGGGCCGCGGCCCGAATCTGCACGGCTGCGCACCAGCGATTCAGCGAAACGGGTGTCGTCCTGCAGACCCGCCTGCTGCAGACGCGACAGCGCGGCCTCGACCTCATCGGGGTCGAAGCCGCGCTGGATCAACTTGCGTTTGAGCTCGATGCTCGAATGTTCGCGCCGCGACAGCAGCCCGATCGCTCGCGCCAGTGCGGAATCCCGCGGCCTCCGCCGCGCAGACTCCGCGCCCGGATCAGTCGGCGGCGGCGTCGGCATCGGGCGAAATCGCAGTCGGCACGAACAGCTCGCGCAGCTTGACTTCAAGTTCAAGCGCGGCCGCGGGGTTGTCCTTCAGCCACTGGCGCGCGTTCTCCTTGCCCTGGCCGATACGCTCGGCGCCGTAGCCGTACCAGGCGCCGGATTTCTCGACCAGCTTGGCCTCGACGCCCATTTCGATCAGCTCGCCCTCGCGGCTGATGCCTTCGCCGTACAGGATCTCGGTAACGACCTGTTTGAACGGCGGCGCCATCTTGTTCTTGACCACTTTGATCTTGGTCTGGTTGCCGATGATCTCGTCGCCTTTCTTGATCGCGCCGATGCGGCGGATGTCCAGACGGATCGAGGCGTAAAACTTCAGCGCGTTGCCACCGGTGGTGGTTTCCGGGCTTTGGCCGGGCATCATCGCGCCGATCTTCATGCGCAGCTGGTTGATGAAAATCACCATGCAGTTGGAACGCTTGATGTTGCCGGTCAACTTGCGCAGAGCTTGGCTCATCAGTCGGGCCTGCAGGCCCGGCAGCTGGTCGCCCATATCGCCTTCGATCTCGGCACGCGGAGTCAGCGCAGCGACCGAATCGATCACCACGATGTCGACCGCATTGGAGCGCACCAGCATGTCGGCGATCTCCAGCGCCTGTTCGCCGGTGTCGGGCTGGCTGACCAGCAGGTCATCGACGTTGACGCCGAGCTTCTGCGCATAGCCCGGATCCAGCGCGTGCTCGGCATCGACAAACGCAGCGGTCCCGCCGGCCTTCTGGCACTCGGCGATCGTCTGCAGGGTCAGGGTGGTCTTGCCGGAGGATTCAGGGCCGTAGATTTCGACCACGCGGCCCTTGGGCAGGCCGCCGATGCCGAGCGCGATATCGAGCATCAGCGAACCGGTGCCGATCACCTCGGCCTTCTCGATCGGGTTGTCGCCCATACGCATGACCGCGCCCTTGCCGAACTGCTTCTCGATCTGGGAAAGGGCTGCGGAAAGCGCACGCTTCTTGTTGTCGTCCATGGCGGATCCTTGACGGCTGGGTCGTTGAAAGGTCGGGGGAGACTGCGGAAGCGCATTCTCAGGAGCTGAGACCGCCGCCGCGAGGCAGGCCCACAGTATCCCACAGCCCCCGACTGCGCCCTCGGTGAAAGGCTCAGCGCGGGGTAAGAATTCCGCGGATGCCGCGCAGTGCGACCGCGACTGTCTGCCGGCGGATCTGCTCGCGATCGCCGGCGAACTGGTGCAGTTCGGCGCGCGGATAGCCGCCACGACGCTTCCATGCCAGCCAGACCGTGCCGACCGGTTTGTCCTCTGTGCCGCCGCCTGGGCCGGCAATGCCGGTGACCGCCACCGAGACCGTCGCGCCGGTGTGGATCAATGCTCCGGAGACCATTTCCAGCACGGTTTCTTCGCTCACCGCGCCATGCTTCAGCAGAGTGTCGGGGCGTACACCGAGCAGCGCCTGCTTGGCCTCGTAGCTGTAGGCCGCGATGCCGCACTCGAACCAGGCCGAGCAGCCCGGCACATCCGTCACCATCTTGGCGATCCAGCCACCGGTACAGCTTTCAGCCGTGGCGAGCGACAGATGCTCCCGCTGCAGGCACTCGCCAACGCGGCGCGCGAGGTCCAGCAGTTCGGTATCGCTCGGTGCGAGTTCGGGCATGGTTGGGCTTCCGCGGATTCGACGCGCGAGCATGGCGGCGCGCGTCGCTGTCGGCAAGCCTGGCTCAGACGGTGGCCGCTTTCGCCAGGGCAGCGGTGGCGTCCGCCTTCAGCCCGACCTCGCGGCGCTCCGAGTAGCGATCCACCAGGCTGGCGGCATGCGGGCGCAGCAGCACGGTAAAGCGCACCAGTTCCTCCATCACATCGACGATTCGCTCGTAGTACGCCGAAGGCTTCATCCGCCCCTGCTCATCGAACTCCTTCCAGGCCATCGCCACACTGCTCTGGTTGGGAATGGTGAACATGCGCATCCAGCGCCCCAGCAAACGCAGGGTGTTGACCGCGTTGAACGACTGCGAGCCGCCCGACACCTGCATCACCGCGAGTGTGCGGCCTTGCGTCGGGCGCAGCGCGCCGATCGACAGAGGCAGGTGATCGATCTGCGCCTTCATCACCGCAGTGATCGCGCCGTGGCGCTCGGGGCTGCACCAGACCTGCCCCTCCGACCACAGCGACAGCTCGCGCAGCTCACGCACAGCCGGGTGATCGTCGTTGCTGATCTGATCGGGCAAAGGCAAGGTCGAGGGGTCGAAGATGCGAGTGTCGGCGCCGAAGAAGCGCAGCAGACGCGCCGCTTCTTCCACCGCCAAACGCGAGAACGAGCGCTCCCGCAGCGAGCCATACAGCAGCAGGATGCGAGGCGGCTCGCCGCTGCCCAAGCCTGCAGCAGGGCGCCGCTGGGCGTAGTGCAGGTCCAGCGCGGGCAGCAGATCGGGGTCGAAAAGTTCACGCAGGGGCATGCAGGTTCCTTGATGGTTTTTGGCGAGTTGGCGATTTCAGCCGTCGGCCGGGCTCCGGCCGAAGCGGATCACCCAGTTCGCAGCCTTCGCCGCTGGCCTCACAGCAGCCTTGCGAAAGCGCTTCTATCAGCTCGCGGGTCGCTGCGACCACGGCGAAGTAACGGATGTCCCCCGCCTCGGCCCTGCCTTCGATCAGGCCAGAGCGCAGCAGAGCCTTCAGATGAAACGAGAGTGCAGTTCCGCCGATCCCGAGCTGGCACGCCAGCTCCTGCGCTCGCGCGCCGCTTCGGCCCTGCTTCAGCGGGCGACGAAAGAGGCTCAGCCGGGTGGGCTGGGCCAAGGCGGAAAGTCGACGGACCAAGGTGTCGGTTTGCATATTTCGATATTTCCGGAATTTTCAAATCAATGCAACCCGTCGTGCCGCATCGGCACGCGACGGTGGCCCCAAGTCCATGACGTGCCTACAATTGCGGCCTCGCTGCGCGCGCGGATCACACGCGTCGCGTGACCACCCTCTTCTGCAAGGTTCCAATGCCCATGGCCGGCAAGCTCTTCGTCAAAACCCACGGCTGCCAGATGAACGAGTACGACTCCGCCAAGATGGCCGACGTGCTGGCTGCGTCGCACGGCCTGGAGTTGACCGACAACGAGGACGAGGCCGATGTCATCCTGGTCAACACCTGTTCGATCCGCGAGAAAGCGCAGGAAAAAGTGTTCAGTCAGCTCGGTCGCTGGAAGCAGCTCAAGCAGAAGAACGACAAGCTCATCATCGGCGTCGGCGGTTGCGTCGCCAGCCAGGAAGGTGCAGCGATCCTGAAGCGCGCGCCCTATGTCGACCTGGTGTTCGGCCCGCAGACCCTGCACCGCCTGCCGGAGATGATCGAGGCCAAGCGCGAGTCGGGCCGTCCGCAGGTCGATATCAGCTTTCCCGAGATCGAGAAGTTCGATCGCCTGCCGGAACCGCGCGCCGACGGACCGACGGCGTTCGTTTCGATCATGGAAGGCTGCAGCAAGTACTGCACCTTCTGCGTGGTGCCCTACACCCGCGGCGAAGAAGTCAGCCGGCCATTTGCCGATGTGCTGCTCGAAGTGGCGCAGTTGGCCGAACAGGGGGTGAAAGAGGTCAACCTGCTAGGCCAGAACGTCAACGCCTATCGCGGCCTGCTCGACCGAGACGATGCCGAGGCCGGCACTGCCGACCTCGCCGACCTGATCCGCGCGATCGCGCAGATTCCGGGCATCGGCCGCATCCGCTACACCACCTCGCACCCGGTCGAATTCAGCGACAGCCTGATCGAGGCCCATCGCGATGTGCCGGAACTGGCCTCCTTCGTGCACTTGCCGGTGCAGGCCGGCGCCGATCGCATTCTGTCGGCGATGAAGCGCGGCCACACCGCGCTCGAGTACAAGGCCAAGATCCGCCGTTTGCGCGAGGCCAAGCCCGGCATTTCGATCAGCTCCGATTTCATCGTCGGATTCCCCGGCGAGAGCGAGCGCGACTTCGAGGCGACCATGAAGCTGATCGAAGACATCGGCTTCGACCAGAGCTTCTCCTTCGTGTATTCGTCGCGCCCGGGCACACCGGCGGCCAACCTGCCGGATGAAACCCCGGCCGCCGAGAAGAGCGCGCGGCTGGCGCGCCTGCAGGCGGCAATCGATGCCAATGCCAAGGCCATCTCGCAGGCCATGGTCGGCAGCGTGCAGCGCGTGCTGGTCACCGGCACCAGCAAGAAGGATGCGAACGAACTCACCGGCCGCACCGAGAACATGCGTTTCGTCAACTTTGCCGCGCCCGCTCGGCTGATCGGCGAGTTCGTCGATGTGGTCATCACCGAGGCGATGAGCAATTCGCTGCGCGGTCGCGTCTATCTGTCCGATCAGGACGTCGAGGCCGCCTGACGTCCAGCGACAGCTGTCCAGTCTCTGCTAAGCGTCGCAGGCGCCCGCAACAGCCTGTGCGGCCGTGCTCAACGCGGCCTGCTCGCGCGGCAAGCGCTGCGGCAAGTCCTCTACGCGCTGCGCCGCGAGCGCAAGTTCTTGCCTCGCGGCAGTGCAGTCCCGCTGCTGCGCGGCCAACCGGGCCCGCAGCATCGGAATGTAGGCCAGGTCGCGCGCATAGTCGGACGCGTGTCGAAGCAGCACCGGCTCCGCCAATGCCAGCCAGTCGCGCGGCCCGGCCAGATCGGCTCCGCCCAAGGCATGGGCCGCACGTTTGACCCAGGTCGCAGCCCGCTCGGGATGTTCGCCACCGTACTCTTCCAACAGCACCGGCAAGGCGGCCTCGAAACGCTGCTGGGCCGCTTCGCGTTCGCCGTTGGCCAGTTCGGCCTCGGCCAACAGCACTTCGCCTTCGGCCCGACGCAAGGGCGAAAACCCGGTCGGGTCGGCAGCGATCACGGCCAGACTCTTCACCAGCGCTGCCTGCGCGGTGTCCGCATCGGCAGCGCGCAGCGCCGCCCATCGGCGCTGCCGCCAGTAGTTCTCGACCACGCCCTTGGGTGCGGCCTTGGCGCTTGCGCCGATCAGCACTTCGGCGCGCGCGAACAGGCGCCGCGACAGCGCGAATTCGCCCTGCTTGGACAGCACGCCACCGGCGCGGGCCAGGGCATCGACGGCGTTGCCGGTGGCAACCGTGCCCTCGCCCACCAGCGCCTCGATCTGGGCGGCGCTGACCCGCGCCCGCGACGCGGCTGCGGGTGAATCCTGCGCATGCATCAACAGGCCGAGAATGACCAAGCGGGCATCCAAGCTTGCGCCCGGATCACGCTCAGCCGCGAGCAGTGCCGTCTGCAGCAGCGGCTCGGCGTCGCCACCGCGGCCGAGATTGATCAACGCGTGTGCGATCTCCACCGAGGCGCGTCGCACCAGCTCGGGCTGATCGTCGGCGCGCTGCTGCAGGGCGGTGGCAGCGCCAAGCAGGAACTCCCCGGCGGTGGCTTCGCGGCCGGCGTACCGGCCTGGATTGGCCGAGCCCAGCACGTCCAGCAGAGACTTCAGATGTGCCTGCGCGGCGCGAGTCTGCAGCTGCGCCTGCTGCAAGGCCACGATCGCCCCCAGGCTCAGTGTCACCAGCACCGCAGCGGCGAGATCCAGCGGCCAGCGAAAGCGTGTCAGCAGGTAGCGCGTCTGCGCACGCGCACTGCCGATGCCGCTACGCAGTGGGCGTGCCGCCAGCCAGTCGCCCAGGTCATCCGCGAGCATCGCGACGCTGGCGTAGCGATCCGCCGTCAGCTCGGCCTGGGCCTTGGCAAGGATGCGTCCGAGGTCGCCACGCGGAGTGACCGTCGTCCGGCGCGCGTCGTCGATCGCCGAATGCGCAGAGCCGCGGGCCAGATCGATCTCCGGCCCCCGCTCGGTCAACAGTTCCTGCAGCACCCGACCGAGCTGAAAAACATCGGTCGCTGTAGTGATCTCGCCGCCGCGCTGCTGCTCCGGCGCCGCGTAGGCCGGCGTCATCGCCAGCGAGGTCTGGGTGCGCTCGGTGTCGCCCGGCTCAAGCAGGCGGGCGATGCCGAAGTCGAGCAGCTTGGGGCGGCCTTCGGCGTTCACCAGCAGGTTGGCGGGCTTCAGATCGCGATGCACCACCAGATTGCGGTGGGCCAGCTGCACCGCATCGCACACCGGCAGAAACAGGCGCACCCGCGCCGCGGTATCCAGCGCGCGCCGCGCGCACCAGTCGGTGATGCGCTCGCCCTGCACATACTCCAGCGCCAGCCAGGGGCGCCCATCGGCGCCGATGCCGCCGTCAATGAGATGGGCGATGTTCGGATGCAGCAGGCGCGCGAGGATCTGCCGCTCGCGCTGGAAACGCCGGTTGGCGGCCGGCGAGAACCCTGCCTCGCGCACCCGCTTCAAGGCCACCTGCTGTTCGAAGCCACCGTCGATCCGTTCAGCCAGATACACATCGCCCATGCCGCCGCGGCCGATCCGATGCAGCAGCCGGAACGGCCCCAGCTGTGCCGGCACCGCCGCAGCCGTGGCGGCGTCCAGATCGGCTTCGTCGAGCTTGTCGAGCAGGCCGCGCAGCTCGGCGGCGAGTTCGGCATCGGCTTCGTCCAGCCGGGCCAGAATGGCCGCGCGGCGATCCTGATCGGCATCGACCAGCAGGTGGAACTGGTGGCGCAGGCGTGCGAAGTGGCTGCCGTCGGAAGTGTCGATGTGCATGCCTCAGACGTACGTCATTGCGGCCCGAAACCGACATGCCATGGCTACAGCTCCATCCGCTGGCGCAGCCAGGCCCGCGCCATGGCCCAGTCTCGATACACGGTGCGCTCGTCGACCTCCAGCAGGTGCGCGACCTCAGCCACCTCAAGCCCGACGAAATAGCGCAACTCGACGATCTGGGCCATCCGCGGGTCGAGTGCAGCAAGCGCCTGCAGAGCTTCATCCAGCGCCGGCAGCTGGGTGTCCTGCTCGATTGGCAAAGCGAGTGCTTCGATGAAATCGACCCGCTGCCAGTGACCGCCGCCACGCTTTTCGCGCTGCTGCGCGCGGGCGCGGTCGACCAGGGTCTGGCGCATCAGCTTCGCGGCGGTGGTGAACAGATGCTTGCGGTTGCTGATGTCCACATTCGCAGCCGCCAGCAGGCGCGCAAACACCTCGTTGACCAGGGCCGTCGGCTGCAGGGTTTCGTGATTGCGATGGCCACGCAGCTCATGTGCTGCGAGCTGGCGCAGCTCGGCGTAGACCTTGGGCAACAGCGCGTCCAGCGACTCGGCCTCGCCGGCGTGCCAGCGTCGCAACAGCTGGGTGATGTCGCCTGCGGATTGGCTCATGCGCGCGGTCATGGGGTCGGTTCGTCGAGAGTCTAGCGGATTGAAGAGAGCTGACTGGATCGGCCGCGTTCCCGCCCGCCGCACCCGACCCTGTCAGGCGACGGGCGCAATCCGCGTATGCGCAGTCAAGCCCCTTGCCATCACACCGCATGAACCGATCCACCTGCGTCAAAGCGCCGACCTCCCGATGAGCCTGTCGCTCCTGCCGACTTGCTCACGTACAGGACAGTCGCTGAGCTGGCGCCAAATCGGGGCCGACGCTACAAACCCACCGAGTCCGCTGCCATCGCCTGAGGATCTAGCCGCAGACACCGCCGAGACCAGCAACGCAACCACATCAGCCGCAACCGCCGCCAGCCAGGGGCGCAGCCTGGCATGTACGTCCCAACCGCGATCAGAAGGAGTTCACCGATGTCACCTCGCCATGCCCTACTCACACTCATGCTCGCGGTCGGTGTCGCCGCCTGCAGCCAGTCCAACCCGCCATCGCCGGCGGATTCAGACCCGCGGGTCGCGCGCGTGCAGCCTGCCCCGAGCACATCAACGCCCACCGCCGCTGGACCGCTGCTGACCCTGCAGCTGGATGGCGTCGCTTGGCAGGCCGATCGCGAGATCTGGGGCGCCGTGCATCCGCCGGGCATGGGCCAGACTGTGATCATGTCCGGTTCGTTCGGCCCCAAGGACGCGCACGAGCAGGCGTTCAACCTCAACCTGCATGCGGCGACGCAGCCGGGCACTTATCGGCTGCAAAGTACGGCTCCGGCGATCGGTATGGTGCAGCTGGCCAACCTGAGCCAGGAGCGCTATCTGATGGGCAATGTGCTCGGCTACGACATCGAGGTGGAGCTGCTGCAGATGCAGGTCAACCCGGTTCGAATCGAGGCGCGCTTCGAAGGCAGCCTGGTCGCAAGCGATGGTGCCACTCTAAAGCTGACGGCGGGCCACTTCCGCTACAGCGAGTAGGCAGCGGCGAATGGATCGCTGCGAGCAATGTCAGGTTTCGCGAGCGTCGGCGTAGGTGATTGCAGAAGCCTCGACAGCCGCGTCGCGGCAAGGACCTCGCCATGCGCCCGAACCGCACCCTGCTGATCATCGCCCTCGCCTACTCCGGCCCTGCGCAGGCGGCGATCCTGACCGTCGACACCAGCAGCGATGCGGCCCTCTCGGCATGCACCGAAGCACCCGACGACTGCTCCCTGCGCGGCGCCATTCAAAGTGCGAACGGCAGCGCGGGCGCAGACGAGATCCAATTCGACATTCCCGACAGCGATTCCGGCTTCATCGCCGCCAGCAGCCACTGGCGCATCGCTGTGGGCGGTGAGCTGGTGGTGACCGCGCCGCTGACGATCGACGGCTTCACTCAACCCGGCGCCGCCGCCAACAGCAACCCGCCACTGACCGCTGTCGCCCACGCCCTCAAGATCGAACTGCGCGGCCCGGGTTTGAGCGGCAACTGCATGCTCGGGGTCAGCAGCCTCAGCGTGCGCGGGCTGGCGCTCGGCAACTGCAACAACGCGGTCTTCCTGTTCGAACCGGGGCCGCATGTGATCGAAGGCAATCACATCGGCGTGGATATCAGTGGCGAAGTCGCTGCGCCCAATCGCACCGGTATCGCACTGGGCGGCCAGGCACGGATAGGTGGCAGCCTGCCGGCGCAGGCCAATGTGATCTCGGCCAACCAGTTCGCCGGCATGACTCAGCAGCGCGGCCTGATTGGGCTGCGTATCCAGGGCAATGTCGTCGGCGCCACCGCGACACTCGCCGCCATCGCCGGGGCGCAGGACTACGCTATCCAGCTGATCGGCCCCTGGACCGACGCCCTGATCGGCGGCAGCTCGGCGGCAGAGGCGAACATTCTGGTCGGCAGCCGTTTCAACGCGATCTCCGCATCAGCCTCGCCTGAGTCGACCGGCGGCGCGGCCCAGCTGCGCATCCTCGGCAACCTGATCGGCACCAACCCCGATGGCGTCGCGCTGGGCAACGGCGGCAATCCGAGCTCGCCCAGCCAGAGCGTGCCTTCCATCCAGATCGGCCGGCTCGGCCACTGCCGGGTCGCCATCGGCGGTGATGCCATTGGCGAGGGCAATCTGTTCGCCTATGGAGCCAATGCTGCGGTCGCGGTCAACAGCTGCTGGGGCGCACCGATCATCGGCAATGCGTACCTTGCCAACCGCGGCCAAGCGATCGATCTGGCCACCACCAACAATTTCGACGGCCGCACGCCGAACGACCCCGGTGATCTCGACGGCACCGGCACCGATCCCTTCGCCGTGGCCGCAGGCAACCGTCTGCAGAACACCGCCGAGGTGTCCGCGATCGTCTCCGACAGCGTGGCGGGCGAACTGCGCCTGAGCCTGCGGGTGGACTCCAGCCCGAGTGCCGCCGCCTATCCGCTGCGGCTCGACTTCTACCGCTTCGACGAGGCCACGATCCTGCGCCCGGCGCTGACCCAGACCTATGCCCTCGCGAGTGCCCAGCAAGTGCGCGAGTACGTGCTACCCCTGGCCCAATTCAGCCGCGGGGTCGGCATCACCGTCACCGACGCCGCCGGCAATACCGGCGAGATGGTGCTGGTAGGCGAGCTGTTTGCCGATGGCTTCGAGTCGCCCTGAAAGCGCGCACGGTCTACGCCTCAGCCCGTGGTCGTCTGGCCGACCGACGTCCGCGCGGCGGCCAGCTGACGCGGCGCTGCTAAACTGCGCGGCATGACCAGTTCCCTGATTCAACGCGACTTCGTCCTCGAACCCGACCACCTTGAGCGCCTCGCCAACCTGTGCGGCCCGCTCGACGAACACCTGCGCCAGATCGAACTGCGCCTCGGCGTGGAGATCGCCAACCGCGGCAACATCTTCCGGGTGATCGCCGAACCAGCGCTGGCGGCCAAGGCCGAGACCCTGCTGCGCGAGCTCTACGACGACACCGAAACCGAGACGCTGAACGCCGCGGCGGTGCACCTGCGCCTGCAGGACTCAGGCGTTGACGCGCTGGTCGAACTCCATGCAGTGCGCGCGGCCGAGAGCGCCCAGGATGTGGCGATCAAGGTCAAGCGCGGCGTGGTGCGCGGACGCGGCCCCAACCAGGGCCGCTACCTGCACGCGATCGCCACCCACGACATCAACTTCGGCATCGGCCCGGCCGGCACCGGCAAGACCTTTCTTGCGGTAGCGATGGCGGTCGAAGCCCTCAGCGAGAACCGCGTGCAGCGATTGCTGCTGGTGCGGCCGGCCGTCGAAGCGGGCGAAAAGCTCGGCTTTCTGCCAGGCGATCTCAGCCAGAAAATCGATCCCTACCTGCGGCCGCTGTACGACGCGCTGTACGAGATGCTTGGCACCGAACGCGTAGCCAAGCTGATCGAACGCAATGTCATTGAGATCGCCCCGCTGGCCTACATGCGCGGGCGCACCCTGAATGACGCCTTCGTGATTCTGGATGAGGCGCAGAACACCTCGGTCGAACAGATGAAGATGTTCCTGACCCGGATCGGTTTCGGCTCGACCGCGGTGATCACCGGTGATCTGAGCCAGATCGATCTGCCCAAGGCGCAGAAATCCGGCCTGCGCGATGCATTGGAGGTGCTGCGCGAAGTCGAGGGCATTTCGTTCACCTTCTTCACTGCGGGCGATGTGGTGCGACACCCGCTGGTGGCGCGTATCGTCCGCGCCTACGACCGCCGCGACGGCGTCACCGCCGAGACCCAGGAAGGATGAGCCGGGTTGATATCAGCTACGGCCTGCCGCGCGCCGGCCTGCCAGCGGCAACCAGCCTGCGCGGCTTCGCCGAAGCCGGGCTCAAGGGTCGCCGCGAAGACGGCGAGCTGTCGATCCGGCTGGTGGACAGCGATGAGGGCCAGGCCCTGAACCGCGACTACCGCGGCCGCGACTACGCCACCAATGTGCTGAGTTTTCCGGCCGAACTGCCGCCCGGCGTGCCCCTGCCCATCCTCGGCGATCTGGTGCTGTGCGCGCCGGTCATCGCCCGCGAGGCCAGCGAGCAGGGCAAGACCCTCAAGCACCACTACGCCCATATGGTGGTGCACGGCGTGCTGCATCTGCTGGGCTACGACCACGCGCAGGACGCCGAGGCTGAGGCGATGGAGGCGATTGAGCGCGAGATCCTGGCCAGCCTGGGCATGCCCGACCCGTATGCAGGCGAACGCGACTGAGCGCGTCGGTGCAGATGCCGGCCAGTGTCACCGCGGGGGGGAATCTTCGGGTCGACGCCGCCCGCGAGCGCCAAGCCGCCGGCGGCGGCTGCTGTAAACTTCTGCGCCAGTTCACGGTCGCACTCGGCCCTGTTCCCTAAAGGATGAGCTTTTCGCATGAGCACTCTTCTCGTTACCGGCGGCGCTGGCTTCATCGGCGGCAATTTCGTGCTGCAGCAGGTCGCCGCCGGCCATCGCGTCATCAATCTTGATGCGCTGACCTATGCCGGCAACCGCGACACCCTGGCCAGCCTTGATGGCAATCCTCAGCACGTGTTCGTGCAGGGCGATATCGGCGACCGCAGCCTGATCGACCGTCTGTTGAGCGAACACCGGCCCGAGGCGATCGTCAATTTCGCTGCAGAAAGCCATGTCGATCGCAGCATCGACGGGCCCGGCGCCTTCATCCAGACCAATATCGTCGGCACCTTCAACCTGCTCGAAGCTGCGCGTGGCTATTTCGGCGCGCTCGATGCGGCTGCGCGCGCCGGGTTCCGCTTCCTGCACGTGTCGACAGACGAGGTGTACGGCTCACTCGGCGAGCAGGGCCGCTTCAGCGAGCAGTCGCCGTATGCGCCGAATTCGCCCTACTCAGCCTCCAAGGCGGCCTCGGATCACTTGGTGCGTGCTTACCACCATACCTACGGCCTGCCGGTACTGACCACCAACTGCAGCAACAATTACGGGCCCTACCAGTTCCCGGAGAAGCTCATCCCGCTGATCATCCAGCGCGCGATGGCCGGTGAGCCGCTTCCGGTCTACGGCGATGGCCGCAACATCCGCGACTGGCTGTTCGTCGGCGACCACTGTCGCGCGATCGCACGCGTGCTCGAAGCCGGCCGCATTGGCGAGGTCTACAACGTCGGCGGCGATGCCGAGCGCGAGAACATCGAGGTGGTGAACACCCTGTGCGCGCTGATCGATGCGCGCGTGCCGCGCGCCGACGGCGCCCCGCGCGCCTCGCAGATCACTTATGTCACCGACCGCCCCGGCCATGACCGCCGCTATGCCATCGACGCCAGCAAGCTGAAATCCGAGCTGGGCTGGGCACCGAGCCGCAGCTTCGAGCAGGGCATGGCTGAAACGGTCGACTGGTATCTCGCAAACCAGGCCTGGGTCCAGCGCGTGCTGGACGGCAGCTACCGGCTGGAGCGGATTGGGCGAGGTGACGTGTGAAGCAATCGCGCCATCGACGGCGACCACTCAACACCACGAATCTCGGGCGCAACGCATGAAAGGCATCATCCTCGCCGGCGGTTCCGGCACACGGCTGTATCCGATCACCCAGGCGATCAGCAAACAGCTGCTGCCGGTGTACGACAAGCCGATGATTTACTACCCGCTGAGCACCTTGATGCTGGCCGGCATCCGCGAGGTGCTGATCATCAACACGCCGCACGAGCAAGCGCTGTTCCGCCAGCTGCTGGGTGATGGCAGCCAGTGGGGCATGCGGATCGAATACGCCGCTCAGCCGAGCCCGGATGGATTGGCCCAGGCCTATCTGATCGGCCGCGAGTTCATCAATGCTGAGCCGTCCTGCCTGGTGCTGGGCGACAACATCTTCTACGGCCATGGTTTTTCCGAGCAGCTGCGCCGCGCCGCCACATTGCAGAACGGCGCGGTGGTGTTCGGCTACTGGGTGCGCGACCCCGAGCGCTACGGCGTGGCCGAATTCGACGCCAGTGGCACGGTCATCGGCCTGGAGGAAAAACCGCGAGAGCCGAAGTCGAACTACGCCGTCACCGGCCTGTATTTCTACGACGGCCGTGCACCAGAGTTCGCCGCCGAGCTGAAGCCCTCGCCGCGCGGCGAGCTGGAAATCACCGATCTCAATCGCCGCTATCTTGACGACGGCTCGCTGCGGCTGGAAAAGCTCGGCCGCGGCTATGCCTGGCTGGACACGGGCACTCATGAGTCCCTGCTGCAGGCCGGCAACTTCATCGAGACCATCGAGCAACGGCAGGGCCTGCGCGTGTGCTGCCCCGAGGAAATCGCCTACTCGAACGGCTGGATCACCGCCAGCGAGCTTGAAGCCCTGGCCCAGCCCTTGCTGAAGAATGGCTATGGCCAGTATCTGATGAGCCTGCTGAAGCTGGGTCTGGCACGATGAAAATCATCGAGACCGACTTGCCCGGCTGCGTGGTGATCGAGCCCGCCGTGTTCGATGATGCCCGCGGCGCTTTCTTTGAAAGCTGGAACCGTCAGCGTTTTGTCGATGCGGGCCTAGACTTCGAGGTCGTGCAGCACAATGTGTCGACCTCCAGCCGCGGCGTGCTGCGCGGCCTGCACTTTCAGTGGCCAAACCCGCAGGGCAAGCTGGTCAGCGTGCTGGAGGGCGAGGTGTTCGATGTCGCCGTCGATATCCGCCGCGGCTCGCCGCACTTTGGCCGTTGGACTGGCGTGGTGCTGAGTGGCGAAAACCACCGTCACTTCTGGATACCACCCGGCTTCGCGCACGGTTTCGCGGTCAGCAGTGCGCACGCGATTTTCAGCTACCTGTGCACCGCCCCCTACGACCGCGAGGGCGACCGCAGTCTGCGCTGGGACGATCCCACCGTCGCCGTCGACTGGCCGCTGGCCACGCCGCTGCTGTCGCACAAGGATCTTGCCGCCCCTCTGCTGGCAGACCTGCCCCCTGAACACCTGCCGCCGTACCTGCCCGCTTGAACCAAGACAACATGAGCCAAGGCTCAAGCCGGCCGTTTCGCACCTGATCCAACTTCCTGATCGTTAGCTTGCACAAGGATTTTCGTGAGCATCGCTTCGACACGAATGCTTTACAGCTGCATCCTGCTGGGCCTGCTGGCCGGCTGTGAAGGCACCCAGCAGGTATCGCCCGCGGCTCCGCCAGCTTCTGCCGCCCCGACGCCTGCGGCTGCGGCAACACCGGCAACGCCACCGGCTGCGGCGCCGACGGCGCCCACGGCCGCCTCGGAGCCGGTGGACATCCATGCGCCGATCGATCCCATCCAGATCGCCACCCGGATGGAACTGGCATCACCAGCAGTCTACGTCGCAGCCGCCGACGTGCTGCGCGTGCGGGTCCGCATCTTCAACGACGGTCAGCACCGCCTGGTCAGCGCAGGCAGCATGATGGTCAACCTCGGCGCCCAGCTGCTCGGCCCGAACGGCGATGATGCACCGCCGGGCAATCGCGATTTCGCCCGCGCCGCCCTGCCGCTGATCGCCCTGGGACAGAGCGCCGAGCTCAGCGTCGATCTGCCGGCGGCGCCGGCGCTCGGTCTGCCGATCCGCTTCGAGCTGGTGCAGGAGGGCGTCAACTGGTTCAGCGCCTACGGCCAGCCCTCGCTTGATCTTGGCAGCTTCCAGCGCTGCCCGGAGGATGCGTCGAACCTTTGCGATGACAAAGGTCACGCGCTGAAGCGCGAGTAGGCAGCGCCGCCAACGCATGCGCATGCGCGAGGCGCGAGGCGCGACACAGAAGTCGCCATCCACGCCTCGGCGTTCCGGCAAGGTCGAGGCGTAAACGCGCCTCTTCATTCCGCGTTGCAGTTCTGCGCCCGGCGCGCGTAGCAGAAATCCAAGGCGCCAGGGGTTAGAGTCGGCCACTGCGGAGTGGCGCCGGGTCCCCGGCGTCGACGCACCCCCCATTTCGATTGAACAGATCCCAGCTCACGACCATGCAAGACATTCTCCCCGTCATTCTTTCCGGCGGCTCCGGCACGCGCCTGTGGCCGCTTTCGCGCGAGTCGTATCCGAAGCAGTTTCTGCCGCTGGCCGACAGCAGCACCATGCTGCAGGCGACCTGGCTGCGCGTCGCCGGCCTCACCGCCTGCCGCCCGATCGTGGTCGGCAACCACGAGCATCGCTTCATGCTGGCCGAACAGCTGCGCGAAGTCGGCGCCGAGCCGGCGGCTACGATTCTGGAACCGCTCGGGCGAAACACCGCACCCGCGATTGCAGCGGCCGCACTGGAAGCCACCGCCACCGGCGAAGACGCCCTGCTGCTGGTGCTGCCGTCCGACCACGTGATTCTCGACGTCGCGGCCTTCCACGCCGCCGTGCTGGCCGCAGCCCCTGCGGCAGAAGCCGGCAAACTGGTCACCTTTGGCATCGTTCCGACTGCGCCCGAAACCGGCTACGGCTATATCCATGCGGCTGCCGGCAGCGGCGTGCGTGCGGTCGACCGCTTTGTCGAAAAGCCTGATCTGGACACCGCACGCGGCTATCTGGCCTCGGGCGAGTACTTCTGGAACAGCGGCATGTTCCTGTTCCGCGCCAGCCGCTACCTGCAGGAGCTGCAGCTGCTGGCTCCGGAGATCCACTCCGCCTGCGTCGAAGCCGTCGCCAAGGCACGTCGCGATGCCGACTTCATCCGACTGGATGCCGACAGCTTCGCCGTCTGCCCATCGGATTCGATCGACTACGCGGTGATGGAGAAGACCGCCGATGCCGCAGTCATCGCACTGAATGCCGGCTGGAGCGATGTCGGCTCGTGGGCGGCACTGTGGGACATCAGCCCCAAGGACGCCGATGGCAATGCCCACCGCGGCGATGTGATCGCGCTGGACTGCCGCAATACCTACGCCTATAGCGAACGTCTGATCGCCATGGTCGGGCTGGATGATGTGGTGGTCGTCGAGACCGATGATGCGATCCTGATCAGCCATCGCGACCAGGTGCAACGGGTCAAGGAAGTTGTCGGAGGCTTGAAGAACGATGGCCGCACCCACGCCGTCTGGCACCGCAAGGTCTATCGGCCCTGGGGCGCCTACGACAGCATCGACGCCGGCGATCGTTTCCAGGTCAAGCGCATCACGGTCAAACCCGGTGCAGCACTGAGCCTGCAGATGCACCATCACCGCGCCGAACACTGGATCGTGGTGAGCGGCACCGCCAAAGTCACCAAGGGCAATGAATCGATCCTGCTGACTGAAAACCAGAGCACCTACATCCCGCTGGGCGTGGTGCATCGCCTGGAAAACCCCGGCAAGCTGCCGCTGGAGCTGATCGAGGTGCAGTCCGGCAGCTATCTGGGCGAGGACGATATCGTGCGCTTCGAGGATGTGTATGGGCGCACCGGCTGATCTCCAGAGTTCAAATCTTCAGCCAAATCAATCGGCTCCTGATGCCCGAGCAATCGGCATCAGAGTTGACTCGAAGTTTCCGCCACTGACGCAAACGGGAAGCGGCGAACGTCTGCAGACCTCCATCCAGACAGGGCCATAGGCCTTCACAAGTCCGCTGAGAAAACACGATGGCGAATACAAACACGAAAATTCCTCTTTTCTCCGCCGAAGCTGTCAACGCCGGTTTGGATCTTTCCGGCGCCATCGGGCGAGTTCTTGACAGCCACTGGTACGTGCTCGGCACGGAAGTAGCAGCTTTCGAACACGCGTTTGCAGCTTGGTCCGGCAGCAAAAACTGCGTAACTCTTGGCAACGGCACCGATGCACTGGAACTCGCACTGCGCGGACTGGGAGTCAGCACGGGCGACCGCGTCATTTTGGCCGCCAATGCCGGATTCTATGGCAGTACAGCAGTACGGCTGATCGGCGCAGAACCTGTCTACGCGGATGTCGACCCGCGCTTGTTGACGCTGTCGGTCGATTCGTTGGACGCCGCACTCGCAAAGCGTCCGAAAGCCGTGATCGTCACTCACCTGTACGGCCAGCTCGCTGACATCGAGGCGATCGTCGAGCGCGCAGCGGCCGTCGGAGTGCCGGTCATCGAAGACTGCGCCCAGGCCCACGGCGCCGAGCGCGGCGGTCGACGTGCTGGCAGTTTCGGTGCCGTCGGCTGCTTCAGTTTCTATCCAACTAAGAACCTGGGTGCGCTCGGCGATGGTGGCGCACTGGTCAGCGATGATGACGAGCTGATTGCGCGCGTGCGGAAATTGCGCCAGTACGGCTGGGGGAGCAAGTACAACGTAGGTGTTGCCGGCGGGCGCAACAGCCGCCTTGACGAGATGCAGGCCGCGATCCTACTTGAGAAGCTGCCGCATTTGGAGCGTTGGAATGGACAGCGTCGTTCAATTGCAACTCGCTACAACCTTGCGTTTTCTGATCTTCCCTTCACCTGTCCTGCGTCGGTGGGCGGGGACTATGTGGGCCACTTGTATGTGATTCGTAGCGCCGCGCGGGATGCTTTTCGCGCGTCGCTTGCCGAGGACGGAATTGCGACAGACGTGCACTATCCGATCCCGGATCACCTGCAGCGCGCCTATGCCTGCGTCCAAGTGCGCGGATCCCTTCCCGTGACCGAGCGCGTCTGCGATGAGGTTGTCTCTCTGCCCTGCTTCCCGGGGATGGAGGATTTGGCCGTCCAACGCGTCATCGACGCCTGCCGCCGTGCCGGCGCGGCCGTCGGAGCGTGAGCGTGCTGTCCTTGGTCATTCCGGTCTATCGCAATGAGGGCTCGTTGCCGGACCTTCTCGCGGCCGTCGCGGGGCTCGACAGAGCCAGCAATGGGGCATTTGAAGTCGTGTTTGTGATCGATGGCAGCCCAGATCGCTGCTACCAGATTCTGCGCGATGTGCTGCCCTCGCAGCCGTTTCACTCGAGGCTTCTTCTGCTGTCAAGGAACTTTGGCTCATTCGCGGCGATCCGCGCGGGACTTGAGGCGGCCCAAGGCGAGCGATTCGCTGTCATGGCCGCTGACCTGCAGGAGCCGCCCGAGCTGGTCCTTGAGATGGACACGGTGTTGCGAGACGACCAGGCAGACGTGGTCGTCGCGGTGCGTGAATCACGACAAGACCCCCTATTGGCACGGCTGCCCGCCCAATTGTTCTGGGGCTTCTACCGTCGTTTCGTTGTGCCTGAGATGCCACCTGGCGGGGTCGACGTGTTCGCATGCAACCGCGCTTTCCGCAACCAGCTGCTTAGACTGGAGGAGCGGCACAGCTCCTTGATCGCGCAGATTTTCTGGTTGGGGTTCAGACGCCGCAACGTCAGCTACGCGCGACAGCAGCGTCGCCACGGCACTTCGGCGTGGACCTTGCGAAAGAAGCTCAACTATCTGAGCGACAGCGTATTCGCGTTCACCGATTTGCCAATTCGCTTGCTCATCCGCACGGGCGGCACGGTTGCTTTACTCGCTGCCGCTTTCGGAGTGGCTGTTGCGGCATCGAGAATTCTGGGCTGGATCGACGTACCCGGCTACGCCGCAACGGTCATCGCTATCGTGTTCTTCGGCGCCTTGAATTTGTTCGGACTCGGCATCGTCGGCTCCTACGCGTGGCGAACCTACGAGAACACCAAGGCTCGGCCGCTGAGTGTTGTGCTGCGAAGCCATGAACACTCGCCGAATAGCATCGAAGCACATGGCGCAACCACAGCGAAGTCGGCTATCGACTGAGCAGAAGACGCGACAACGCAAAGCTGACCGGGATGCTGGCGGCGATCGCCGGGAACACCGCGAGCTGCGCCCCCAGCGGCGGAGTCGACAACGCGAGCACTACAGCGCCGACGCCGTAGCTAGCCAAGTAGACTAGTGGAAATACCACCGAACGGAACCAGGCATGCCGAACGCGGAATACGAATCGGGTCGCGATCAGGTACGACAAGCCGATCCCAATGACGTAGCTGATCGCATACGCCACCTGCGGGCGCATGATGACAAGCAGACCCCAATACACAAGTAGGGTGACCAGCGTATTCAGTCCGCCACCGAGCAGGAACCGAAGAACCTCTCCCCGCAGACCGGCAGCATCGATAAGTCGCTTCATCTGATGCGCGTCATGCTCTAGCGTCGGAGGTCAATCTGACGAAGTCGTCGTAACTGCGAATATAGTCATCGTTGTCGTAGGTCTCGGATGCAAATACCAGCAGGACGGCATCGCGAGTGTACCGATACTGAGTCCCCCAGATCATTGGCGGCATGTGGAGACCCATGTCGGGTGCATCGAGAGTGAACTCGTCCCGTGATTGACCATCGTCCGCCAAGACGCGCACGGAGCCGCTCACACACACGAGGAACTGATGGCAGCGCCGGTGCGCATGCTCCCCGCGTGTCTCGCGAGACGGCACATCAAAGACCACAAAGTAGCGACGCGGCACAAACGGAAGGTCACGCTCGAACTCACCCACCGAAAGAGCGCCGCGGATATCGTTGAACCTTTGCAGGCGATGCAGACGGACCGCGGTTGACGGTCTCGCGTCACCCCCGGAAGGGTTCGCGCTGTCGGCGTTCTTGCCAGCGCTACCCGGCTCGGCGGCGCGATGCGTGACATAGCTCGAGATGCGAGCTGGATTGCCAACGACAATCGCATTGGGCGGCACGGAACGAGTCACAACCGCCCCGGCTCCAACCATCGCGCCCGCGCCGATCGTAATCCCGGGCAACAGGGTGGCGTTGGCACCGATTGAAGCGCCGGATTCAACGATGGTCTTAAGAAAGTGATCAGGCCTGACGCGGCTACGCGGGAATGCATCGTTCGCGAATGTGGCGTTAGGACCAATAAAGACATCATCCCCCAGACAGACACCATCCCATAGCTGGACACCACATTTAATTGTCGTGCGGTCTCCGACCACAACGTCGTTCTCGATGAAGACGCCATCGCAGATATTGCAGTCCCGACCAATTCTTGCACCCGGCAAGATATGAGCGAAAGCCCAGACTCGGGTTCCATCACCGATGGAGGCAGTTTCGCAAATAGCGCGCTCATGAACAAAATACGACATTTCGCGGTGCTCCTTGATTGACTAGGGGAGAGTATTCGAACTGGGCTTAGTCGGTATCCGTGCCGGGAATCACGCGGAGATTCACCAGCCCGATCCCGAGCTTGCGATCGTCCGCCCCCGTTCCGAGCTCGCTGGGAGAAACAGGATCCAGCGGGCGAAAACTGATTTTGTCTCGCTTCCCGTCAACGCCAGTGAATGGAATGGTGTAGGCGAGGAATCCATTCGAAACACTAACGTCTACTCGCCTGCTGCCCACTTCAATCACTACATCCTGGTAACCACTACGACTCAAACCGCGGGCTTCAAAAACAAGCGTGAATTCACTTGGCAGGACTTCCGCCAAGTGAATCTCAACAGACGGTTCAAGCCGCGCATCTGACCAACGCCCCCAGCTCTCCACATCCGAAAGCCCGGAAACCCGCAAGACGTCAGAGGGCAGGACACCGGTAGCGAGTTCAAAGCCGTCTGTAATCGTAGTCATGAGCTTAATGTCTGCTCCATCAGGCGAATAACTCGCTTGGCGATAGATCTCACTGGCGCTACGGCCCACCGGATTGAAATCCACGGTGTTTTCAAGTTCAAAGAACACAATCTCTCCGAACTCTCTCTCGATGCTCGGCCCCTTCCGCAGAGCCGCTGAGAGCTGCGCAACAATGTCAGCGCCGGAATCTACATATGCGCGTCGATCGACTTGAATCCCCTTGAATCCTAGACGCCTCGCGATCTCAACTTGCACCTCGAATGGTTGCTGCGCCATCGATCGAAAGAAGAGGTCGCCGGGTCGTCCTTTCATTCCTCCACTGCTCCAATGCGTTGTCTTGGTGTGGAGAAATCCAACCAGCAGATCGTAAGGGCCAATTCCGTTTAGGTTGGGACTCTCAGGAAATGGGATATAGGGCAATTGGTAGACAGCACCGCCCTCACCGGCGTACTCCTCGACAGCGCGGTAGTAGGCTTTGTCGATCTCGAAGACTCGTGCGATGTGTTCATTGCAAGCTATGCAAACCTCTTTGGTCTGATCCACAAAGATGAGAGCCAGCACCACCGCCAGCACTGTAGCACGAGCGACCCCGAACCATGCTCGAAAACGATCCCTTAGCCAGCACTCCAAAATGCAAACGAAAGAGACGATGCATGCGAACTGCAAGAAAATACTGATCCGGTTCCAGCCTCGAATAGACGGAGACACGACGGCCGAAAAAAGATAGCCAGCTCCTCCCAGCACTCCAAACACAAAGATCAAAACCGCCAACCACGCCATCACGATCAAGAGCCATCCCGAACCTTTCCCTATGGAGCTGAGCAGCAGCACAAGAACGAGCCCCAACCCACCCAGTGAGGCCAGGAAACCTAGATTGGCGGTATGGTTCTCATTCACCAAAGGATAGTTTTTTGCATACCCGTCAGCCACCTGGGCCAGCTTTGGGACTCTATGACCCAACTGCGGCAAGACCAATTGGGCAGGCTTGAACCCGTATATTTCCGCCTCAACTGGACTGCGTTTCGCGACCTCAGCGTTCGGCCCAATCTCCATACGATGAAGAATGTTGGGTGCGATATTCATGGCCACGCCAACAGCGACAAAAGCCGCCAGGGTGAATCCCAATCTCACTCGTGCAGCGCCGCCAAATTTCAGCCATGCGAGGATTCCGCTGCCGCACAGAAGAATCGCTCCAAAGAATGCAAAGTACACCCCGAAGGAAGCCGCTCCGCCAAGAATCAAAGCACCAACAAGCAAGTTTCTACGATTGCGCCAGTACCCGTCGAACCTGTCGACTTCTGCGCACACGAGCGCGCAGTAGTAGAAGTAGATCGGCACAACAAAATAAGACGCGTAGAAGAGGTGACTAAGCCTCTGAAAATGAAATGGGGCGAAGGCAAAGGAGATCGCGCCGACTCCTGCCCAAAGCCTGCCAACACCAAAGGTGCGAAGAACCACATAAGACGCTATCGAGATCGCAGAGAATGAAAACAGGAAGAACAGATTCAATGCAGCCGCATAGCCCAGTTCACTCCAGCCGAAGACCTTCAGAATCAGCAGATTCCCTGCATCTGAACCTGGGTAGTCCCTAAAGTCCGATCCGAACGGATATCCACTCCGATCATTGTCAAAAATCCAGCCCTCGATAGCCCGCTGCGCCATCCACGAATGACTCAAACCATCGCCCGCGTAGACAAAAGGATAGCTCACGTTCGGAATAATCCCCGCGGGAAATCCGGACATGGAGAAACTCGCGAGAACAAACACCACGAGTGAAAGCGTCAACCATAGGTACCACTCACGCCTAAGAATCTGGCCGGCAAACGCACCAAAAAAAACTCCGCTCGATTTCATAAGCCGCACCCATCTATCGCGAGTATCCATTGACGCTGTTGTAGATCGCTCTCGCACTCAACTCCACGCATCAAGCCCCTTCCTTCCTCCATCAAGGTCTTCGCCGACCGACCGCCGCGACGAATCATCAATCTCAAGTGCGGCGTAGATCGCGCGCATCGACCAGAGACCAGATCAATCACGCGTTTTGCCCGGAACCTTTTCCTTAGAAGGTTCGCCGTCTGGTCTATCGAGTTTCGATCCATCTCAGACTACTCAGCGGAAAGGGATGCGTTGCAGCAGCCGTCTGCCGTGTCTGGCCGGCTTCCCACAAGCCGCTCCGCCAGTTGAACCGTCGACTGCGCCCATGTGAGGCTGGTCATCCCCACCGGGCGCCTCAACGCAGCCGTGTTCGACACACGGTCGAGCAAACTAGCCAAGACCTGGGAGTCACCCACCGGGAAGTAACAGGCTTCATCGCCGGCCACTTCGCGAAAGACGGGTATGTCGCTGAGGAGCAGCGGCACTCCGAGACTACCGGCCTCAACCACCGCGAGTCCGAAACCTTCTGCAACCGAGGCTTGAACGAGGCAGCGTGCTCCGGTTAGGAATGCCCGCACGTCTCCATCACACGCGCGGTCGAGCCAATGCAGACGTGCGCCCAGCTGCGGATGTTTGCGGACGCGCTCGCAGAAGATTTCGACGTTCCAGCCCTGCTTGCCGATGATGACCAGCGAGAGTTCGCTGCCTGCTGCCCAAAGGCGCTCGAATGCATCGAGGATCGTCGGGTAGTCCTTGCGCGGCTCCACCGTACTTAGGGCAACGCAGTAGCCTGAAGCTGAAAGCCGCTCACGCAGCGCCAGCCCTTCATCGGTCGCTGACTTGCTCTCACCCGATTCGAGATCACTGCCGAGATGCAGGTTGCGAGTCCATGGGCGTCGCTCGCCGGCGGAAAGGTGCTCGCCGAAGAAGCGCTGCAGCTCGATCTCGGTGCTGTGCGAAATGCAGATGCAACCGTCAGCACTGTCTGCCACCGACTGCAGCCAGGCTCGAAACACGGGTGGCATGACGGGGTCGCATACGTGTGGAGTACGGATCGGCACCAGGTCATAGACCATCCACACCACCTCGCCGCCCTGCGCCCGCACTTCGTCGTGCAGCTCGTTGAAGCGCTCCGGCGACCACCACGACGAATCCAACATGAAGACGAGATCGCCGGCCAGCACGCCCAGTGCGGCGTCTTCGCCTTCGATCTCAAGCCCCAACTGTTCGCGGACATAGCTGTATGCGGTGCACAACTCGCCGTCACACCAGGCGAACGGCACCAGCTCGAAATCGCGGCGCGACTGCGCCAGTTGAGCCAGGCCGGTGCAGTAGTTGCGAACCACCCGCTGGATGCCGCTGCGTGCATCCAGGCGCACCACCTCGGAGATATCCAGCAGCACGCGTCGACGGCCGCGGCGGGCGATCGCCTGCAGGCCTGGACGAAGCGCTGCCTCGCCCTGCCCGCCCAAGGCCTCAGCGGCATCGGCCATCAGCTCGACCTCGGCCACGCTGGGTTGCCAGGTGCCCGTCGGCGGACGCGAAGTTCGCGATGCGGCGAGTGCGCGCAGCGCATACAGCGCGCGCTCCGCACTGCGCGCCCAGCTGAACTTGAGTGCGTGCTCACGCGCGCCGGCCCGCAGCGTGGCCCGGAATTCGTCGTCGTTCAAGGCTCGCAGCAACACGGCTGCGGCGTCGTCGATTGCCTCGGGATCGAACAGCGCATCGGGCGTCGGCACGACTTCCGGGAGCGCGCCGCGCGCGGCACACAGCACCGGTGCGCCCGCCACCATCGCCTCCAGCACCGGCAGCCCGAAGCCCTCGTACAGGGAGGGAAACAGGAAGACTTGGCATGACGCGTAGAGATCAGCCAACACGCTTTCCTCGACCGCGCCCAGCACCACTACCGAGGATTTGAGCGCGCGCAGCGGCCCTTCAAGAGCCGCCAGCACATCCGGGCCGACGCGGGTGAACACCAGTTGATGGGCGCGGCGGACCGGTTCCGGCAGTGCCGCGAACATCCGCAGCGCGCCGATACAGTTCTTGCGCCAGTCGGCATTGCCCACCATCAGCACGAACGGCTTGGTGATACCCAGCGCGGCGAGGATCGCGTTGGCAGCGCCATCCGCAGACCGAGCCTGGAAGCAGTCGTCGACACCGGCATCGATCACCACGATCCGCTCAGGCTCGATCTGCAGGTGCGCGATCAGGTCGCGGCGCGTTGACTCGGAAATGGCCAGAAACAGATCGAAGCGGCGGAACATCTGCAGCCGCTGGCGATACCAGTCGGAGATGAACTCACCCTCGGGCAGATAACGCTCGGGGAACAGCAGCGGGATCAGATCGTAGGCGATCACCGCCGTCGGCAAAGGCTGCAGCGGTTCAAGCGCATAGCCCGAGGCATGCTCGTCACCCACCTCGAACAGGCTGGTCACCAGCAGAACATCCGGCTCCAGCGCGGCAACGAAACGGCTCTTCAGCTGTTCAGCGCAGGACTTCAAGCTGCCAACGGCATCGGTGAAGGCCGGATGCGCGGGATACGCATACACGGCGCTGGATGCATCCACGCCGCGAGCGCGCAGCGCGCGACGGGCATCCCTCAGCCGCTCGGGCCGGGCAGCATCCAGCAGCAAAGACAGCTCAAGGTCAGGCATCTGCAACGCCTGCATTGCAGCCACCAAACCAAGCGCATAGCGGCCGATTCCGCGCTCGCGCGAGTCGGTCTGGCAAGGCTGCAGATCAATGGCGATCTTCATTCGGGCGAGGGTCGCGACGCGTTCAGCGCTGCAGTCGACGCAGGTCGGCATCGACCATGCCGGTGATCAGCTGTTCGAGCGAAGTTCTTGGCGTCCAGCCCAGCTTGGCCTTGGCCTTGGCGGGGTTGCCGAGCAGCACGTCGACTTCCGCCGGGCGCACGAAGGCCGGGTCGATCACCAGCGCGTCTTCCATCGAAAGGCCGACATGCTCAAACGCGATCCGGCACATTTCGCGCACGGTGGTGGTACGGCCGGTGGCGATCACGTAATCATCGGCCTCGGCCTGCTGGGTCATCAGCCACATCGCCTCGACGTAGTCGCCGGCGAAGCCCCAATCGCGTTTGGAATCGATGTTGCCGAGGCGCAGCTCCTGCTGCAGCCCGAGTTTGATCCGCGCCACCGCATCGGTGACTTTGCGGGTCACGAACTCGATCCCGCGCAGCGGCGATTCGTGGTTGAACAGGATGCCGCTGGAGGCGTGCAGGCCAAAGCTCTCGCGGTAGTTGACGGTCGCCCAGTGCGCCATCAGCTTGGCCACCCCGTAGGGGCTGCGCGGATAGAACGGAGTGCTCTCGTCCTGCATCTCGGCCTGGATCAGGCCGAACATTTCGCTGGTCGAAGCCTGGTAGAAGCGTGCGGCCGGATTGACGATACGCACCGCCTCCAGCACGTTCAACGCGCCGACGCCGTCCACCTGGGCCGTCAGCAGCGGCTGCTGCCAGGAGCTGCCGACAAAACTCTGCGCGCCGAGGTTATAGACCTCATCGGCCTTCGAGGTCTGCAGGGCGCGGATCAGCGAAGACAAATCGGTGAGGTCACCGTCGATCAGTTCAACCTCGTCGGCGATGCCGAGCTTGCGCAGGCGCCACAGCGTGTCGGAGCTGCGGCGCGCAAGGATGCCGTGCACGCGATAACCCTTGCCGAGCAGCAGCTGTGAGAGGTAGGCGCCATCCTGGCCGGTGATGCCGGTGATGAGTGCATGTTTGTTCATGGGAAGGCCTTCTAAAGAGAGCTGTAGATATCGTTCAGGGTCTGCTTGATCCCGAATGCGGGATCCCAGCCACAGTGTTTGCGCAGAAGCGCAGGATTTGCGGCCATCCGCCGCTGCTCGGCGGGGCGCATTCGCGCCGTGTCCTGCTGTACGGAGACCGATACGCCGGCGATGTCGCACAGCAGGCCCAGCAGATCCCGCACGCGCCGCTCGACACCTGAGCCGACGACATAGGTCACTCCGGCCTGCCCCGTCGCGAGCAGGGCCGCGTAGGCTGAAACAACGTCGCGCACGTCGAGAAAATCGCGGGTGGTGTCGATGTCGCCGGCCGTGATCACCGGCGGCTGCTGACCCAATGCGATGGCACGCACCTGCGCGGCCAAGGCCGGCACCACGAATCGGGCGTCCTGGCCCGGGCCAATATGATTGAAGGGGCGCGCAATCAGCGCATCCAGGCCTTCGCTGCGCCACCACTGCAGGCACAACTGTTCAGCAGCGATCTTGCTCACCGCATACGGGCTTCGCGGCTCCGGCAGCTGCGCCTCATCCACGGGCAGGCGGTCTTCGGCAACCCGTCCGTACACATCGCCCGAGCTCACATACAGCAGACGCCCGGCGAAGCGCCCCCGCTGCAGGGCCTGGAGCAGGTTCAGGGTGCCGAAAAGATTGATCTCGAAGGTTTCGGTCGGCGCTTCAAACGAGCGCGGCACAAAACTCTGTGCGGCCAAGTGCAGCACCGCATCGGGCGCGACTTCAGCCACCCGGGCGGCCGTGGCTTCGGCATCTCGCAGGTCGACCGCGCCGAGTGCAATCGGCCGATAGCCCCAGTCGGGCCGTTCGGCAAACAGGCGCATGGCCCAACGACCGACAAAGCCGCTGGCGCCAGTAATCAGCAAGGTTTTCATAGCTGCAGGGCCCGCTGATAGACGGCAAGGGTTTGCTCAACACATTGTGCCCAAGTGTAACGCGAAGCCTGGCTCAAGCCAGCAGCGATGGCTTCGGCCCGCCAAGGCTCGTCCATCAGCACGCGCTGCAATCCACCTGTAATCGCCTCCTCATCGAGGGGATCGACCTGCAGCGCCGCCGTACCCAGCACTTCGGGCAGACAGGATGCATTCGAGGACAACACCGGCACACCCGACGCCATCGCCTCCAGCGGCGGCAGTCCGAAGCCTTCGTGCAGGGACACGAACGCGAATGCGCGCGCCGCGGCGTAGATTGCCGGCAGGTCCGCCTCGTCGACATAGCCCAGCCGCCGGACCTCGCCGCGCGCCTCCAGCGGCGCCGCGGCGCGCTCGATGCCCTCGGTATGCCAGCCGCGCACGCCCACCAGCACCAGCGGATAGCGCTGACGCAGCGATGCCGGCAAGGCCGCAAAAGCGCTCAACAGCCGCTGCAGGTTCTTGCGCGGTTCCAGCGTCGACACTGCCAGCAGATACTCGCCGTGGCGCAAGCCATGCCGTGCCAGCGCGACAGCACAGTCGGCGCGCGCGCGCGGCGCGAAGCAGGGATCCACGCCCAGAGGCACAACCTCCACACGCTGCACCGAAACTCCCAGAAGCTGGACCGCCTCATCCTTCACGAACTGGCTGTCGGTGATCAGCAGGCTTGCCCGCTCGACCGTGCGCGGCACCTCGCGGTGCATCAGTTCGATCCGCTCGCGCGGGTGGTGCTCCGGAAAATGCAGCCAGGAGAAATCGTGAAAGGTGGCGACGCTGGGGCCCGCATGGCGCATCAGAAGGTAGTTCGGGCTGTGCAGCACATGCTCGGCACAGTCGCGTCGAGTCAACCGATCGAAACGGCGCTGGCGCAGCCAGAAGTAGGTGCGCATGGCCAGCGACTTGGCCGGGACATGCTTGCGCAGGCCGGCCAGCGGCGCGTTGGCACGCAGCGCCGCATCGGGTGTCCGCAGCCAGCGATAGCCGGAGTAGAAGCGCAGATCGTCGATCTCGCTGCGGATCGACAGCCCACGCGCAAGTTCCAGCGCATAGCGACCGATGCCGGTCAGCGGCTGCGCAATCGCGTCCACGTTGAGGATCAGCTTCATGCGCTCAGACGGCCTTGCGCGCGATCAGGGCGTAGTCGGGCGCCGCAGCGGTCAACGCATGCAGATCCGCGAGCGCCTGGTTCAAAACCACACTGCCGGGTTGATCGACATCCAGCTGGGACAAAGCTCGCTGCTCGCCGCGGTCCGCAGAGAGCCGATGAATCTCGGCACCCGTGAATCCACGCGACTCCGCCAGGTACTGGGTCAGGAGCGGCGGCAGCGGATTGCGGTGGGTCGGGTCCATGTAGAAGTTGCAGCTGCCGACATGGACGTTCTCCGGGTTGGGCGTTTCCAGCAGCAGCAGACCGCCGGGGCAGAGCACTCGCAGGGACTCATCCAGCAGCGCCAGCAGGGTCCGGAAGTCCAGATGCTCGATCAGATGCATCGCGCTGATCGCGCGGACGGACTCCGCCGGCAGGCTGCGCAGGTGGGCAAGCACATCGGATTGCAGTGCCTTCAGACCGAGCTGCTGACAGTGCCCCACCATCACCTGATTGCTGTCGATGCCATAGGCAGGGTGGCCCGCCTCGCGCAGCACCTGCAGCCACTCGCCGCGGCCGCAGCCGAGGTCGAGCACCGGGGCGTCTTCACCGCCCGCCTGGCACGCCGCGATCATCGGCAGGTAGTAGCGCGCACGCTGCTGGATCTCCGCGCGACTGCCGCGAAAACGGTTTTCGAACTCGACGTAGAAGGCATCCAGCGCGGCGGCATCGGTGTCGGACGCACGACCGGCGTCGGGCATAACGGCGTGGGCGGCATGCGACTGCTCCTTTCCGGCCTGCAGCTCCTGCAGCCGCCGTTCCTGAGCGCTGGCCGCACTCTGCAGGCTGACCATCGACTCGCTCAGCGCGAGCCCTTCACCATGCAGTGTGGACAGCGCGGTTCGAAGCTCGTCAAGCTGCTGCGTCTGCCGCGCGTCGAGCTCCGCAAGACGAGACTCGATCTGCGCCGCACGGCGCGCGGGGTCGATCTGACTGAAGGCGTGCGCGAGCAGGGCCGACTCCGACTGTAGCGACGCCAGCTGCTGCTCCGACTCACGCTGCAATCGGTCGATACGCGCGTTCAAGCCGACCGCCGCCGCTGCAGCCTGTTGCTGGGCTTCGATCAAATGTTCCGCCGCCAGTGCCTGCGCCGCCAGAAGCTGCGCAGACAGCCGGTCCAACTCCACCGCCTGTGCATCCATTCGCGCGGCGGCCGATGCCAAGGCTTCGCCAAGGCGCGCCTCGATTCCATGGCTGTGCGCCTCCAGCGCCTGGAAATGACGCACCAGAACAGGCAAGCGCAGCAACCAGCTGAACAGCCGCAGCGGATAGCCGACCACCGGCCAACGCGATGCCGAATGGAACACCAGGACGGGCAGCAGCCCACGCACGCGCACGCCGTGCATGCGCCCTTCGGGAGAGAAACGAATCCGCCCCAGCACCTCGCCCTTGCTGAGCTGGCCGCTGCGAAGCTGACCGAGGAAATTGCGTGCGCCTTCGTAGTCGGGCGCACGCTTCAGAAGCGCGCGATAGGCGCTAGCGACGAACTCCGAGTCGTGCGGCGTCAACAGCTCGTCGAGCCTGAACTCGCGCCGCTGCAGCCACTCGAGCGCGGCAGCCGCGGAGCTGGCGCTCCCGCCAGGATAGGGAATCTCATCCGCGGTCGACGCCCTCGCGGAGACCGCCGCAGCGCGGCGCCGTTCCAGCTCGGCACGCACCCGCAGCAGGGTGGACTCAACATCAACAGCGGAATCGAAAGAGGGCATAAATCAGGACACTCAATGGTCCGACGGGGTCAGACAACGGTGACGGTCACCGGAAGTTTGCACACGCCAATTGAATACGGCGTGTCATCACGAATGACCTGAAAGACGATCGCCTGATCCCACCAGTCGTAATTGCCCGCAGTGTGCACATCACGTTCATGAAGTGCGGCCGAGACGCTGTAGCTGCCCTGCCCGAGATGAAGCTGGGGAAACTGAAAATCAACGGTTCGCTGATCGCCCGGCACCAAGGGCCCAAGCTCTGCCGAATGATGAAATGTATTGGTTCCGAAAACATCATTGCCCAACGCATCGCGCAGCAGGATACCAGCGGTCAGGCTGTCCAGTGCTTGTTCGGCCTGGACACGGATGCGCAAGGTCGCGGATTCGGCACAATGCACAGCACGCACGGCCTCGCCCTGGTGGTTGAGCAACTCGATGCCGAGAATCCGCGCCTGCAGGCCGCCCGAGCGCGTCGCCTTGCGTCCGTTGCCGACTTCGACCTCGCGAATCTCAGCCTCGGCCTCGCGCTTGGCGATGATCGCGTTGTAGTAGTCCAGCACCTGCGAGGGCTCGCCATCGCGCACCACGCCGCCGGCATCGAGCAGGATCGCGCGATCGCACAGCGACTTGATCGCGCCCGGGCTGTGGGACACAAACAGCAGGGTGGTGCCGGCATCGCGGAACTCGCGGATACGGGCAAAACTCTTGTGCTGGAAATACGCATCGCCGACTGACAGGGCCTCGTCGACGATCAGGATCGAGGGCCTGACGCAGGTCGCCACGCTGAAGGCCAGACGCACCTGCATGCCGCTGGAATACGTCCGCACCGGCTGATCGATGTAGTCGCCGATCTCGGCGAAGTCCTCGATCTCCTGCATCCGGCGCTCAAGCTCGGCCGCATCCAGGCCCAGAATGTGGCCGGCCATGCGCACGTTCTCGCGGCCGGTGAAGTCGGGGTGGAAGCCCATGCCCAGCTCAAGCAGCGCAGCCACCGGCCCATTGACGATCACCTCGCCCGTGCTGGGCTTCGATACACCTGCAATGATCTTCAGCAGGGTGCTTTTGCCGGCGCCGTTGTAGCCGAGGATGCCAACCGTTTCGCCCGCGCGAACTTCGAACGACACCCCGCGCAACACCCAGCGCAGCTCGTGCCGGGGGCGCCCCCATGGCAGCAGCAGTTCGATCAGGCGCGCCGCCGCGCCGGGGTAGCGCTTGAAGCCCTTGCCAAGATTGCGCACGGCCAGCAGCGGCGCGCTCACAGCTCATCGACCATGTCGGCGCCCATGCGATGGAAAGTCATCGCGGCCAGTGCCGACAGTATCAGCGCGAGCACCAGCGCATAGCCCAGGCCCAACCACGAGGGCGCCTGCTGCCAGACGAAAATGCTCTGGTACGCGCTCACAATCGGCCACATCGGGTTGAACTGCAGCAGGCTTGCGACCTGCTCGGGCAGCACGTTGATCGAATACACCACAGGGGTCAGCCAGAAGCCGAACTGCAGGATCACCGTGACCATGTGGCCGAGATCACGCAGAAAAACGTTGACCACGCCGACCACCACACCCAGCGCGCTGGCCAGCAGCACCTGGACCGCCAGCACCGGAATCAGATACAGGATTTCTGCGCCCGGAAACTTGCCGACCAGCAGCAGGAACAGCAGGAACAAAGCCATCAGCACCGCAAAGTTGAGCAGCGCAGAGGCCGCGCAAATCAGCGGAAAGCTGGCGCGCGGAATACTGGTCTTGCGGATGACGGCCGCATGCTCGATGAACACCAGGCTCATGCGGCTGACGATCTCGGCGAACAGGCCCCAGCAGATCACGCCGGCGCACAGGTAAACGCTGTAGGCGTAACGGTCGCCTTCCATGCCCGGCAGCGACGGCCGCATCAGGGCGGAGAACACCACCGTAAAGATGATGATCTGAGCCAGCGAGGGCAGCACCAGCCAGATCGGGCCAAGCGCCGACCGCGCATAACGCGTGCGGAATTCACGCTCCACCGTCGCTCGCATGAACGCACGGCAGCGCCACAGCGAACGCAGCATTGCGACCAGATGACTCAGCATTCGAAATCCGTATCGAGGAAGCCAGCAGGCGCGTCGGAAGTTGCTTCCGGTATCATTCGCGCCGCCATGCCCATTCATTTATCAACATCGCCAGCCGATCCTGTTGCCACGCAGACACTGGCGGTATTGCCGGCTTTCAACGAGGGCGCAAGCATACAGGGGGTGATAGTCGCCGTGCAGCAACAAGGCATCCGCGACGTGCTGGTGGTCTCGGATTCGAGCACCGACGACACCGTTGTGCGCGCTCGCGCTGCCGGTGCGGAGGTGATGGAGCTGCCGCTTCGCTGCGGCGCCTGGCTGGCCACCCAAGCGGGGCTACGATGGGCCCAGCGCAAGGGTTATCGCTACGTGTGCACGCTGGATGCGGATGGTCAGCACCAGCCCGAGCACCTGCCGGCAATGCTCACCGCAGCACGCCAGGACGGTGTCGATATGGTCATCGGTGTGTACCCGGAACGCCTCAGCTGGGCTCGGCGCGGCGCCACCCGCTGGTTTCGCGTGTTGACCGGCCTGAAACTTGAAGACGTGACCTCGGGCATGCGCATCTACGGCCAGCGGGCGATCGAACAGGCCGCGTCGGCCCAAGCATCCCTGCTCGACTATCAGGATCTGGGCGTCCTGTTGCTGCTGCGGCGCGCAGGCTTGGGCATCGCTGAAGTGCCGGCGCCGATGCACCCGCGTGGGGTCGGCAAGTCGCATGTGTTTTCGTCGTGGTGGAAGGTCGGCGGCTATCTTCTGCAGACCACTGTGCTGTGCCTGGCCTGGCCGATGCTCAAACAACGCGCGACAAGCGGCCGGCCATGACACTTTCGATCACGTCGGCCGCGTTGGGCCTGGTGCTGTTTTTGGGCGTGCTTGCGCTGGTGCGCCGCGGTGCCCTGCACGGGCGTCTGGCGGTGGGTTGGCTGGTGCTGGGTGCGGCCGGTCTGGCCATTGGCGTTTTCCCGGGCTGGGCAGACACGATCGGATTGTGGTTCGGCGTGAGCTATCCGCCGATGCTGGTCGCCTTCATTGGCTTGATCCTGATGGCGCTGAAAGCACTCGCGCAGGACGTGCAGTCCTCGCAGCGCGAGCAGGAAATGCGACGCCTGGTGCAGCGGGTGGCGATGCTTGATCTTGAGCTGCAGCAGTTCGGCAAGCGTCAGTCCGTGCGGGCTGACTCGAATGCGTCCGCGAGCTCCGCGGATGGTGTCGGCCGCGACGAGCACTGAACGACACTCCGCTCAGACCATGTTGAGACCGATTCGTGTACTGCATGTCGGCAAGTACCTGCCGCCTCATCCGGGCGGCATGGAGCGCTTTCTTGATGATCTGATGCGTGCGCAAACCCAGAGCGGGCTTGCCAGTGCTGCGCTGGTGCATGCCAGCCGGATTGCAGCACCGAGCAGTCGTCCAGCGGATCCCCTGCAAGCGCCCGTCTACCAGGCGCGCGTGCTGGCCGAGGCCCTGTTCGTTCCACTGAGTGCCGAATTCCCGCTGCGCCTCAGCCAGGCGATCCGGCGCTTCCAGCCCGACCTGCTGCACCTGCATCTGCCCAACTTGTCGGCATTCCACGCGCTGCTGCTGCCGTCCGCGCGCAGGCTGCCCTGGGTGATCCAGTGGCAGGCCGACGTGCCCCATGACATGCCGCGCTGGCTGCTGCGCCGGCTGCGTGGCGCCTATGCCCTGCCTGAGCAGGCGGTGCTGCGCCGCGCGCGCCGGATCGTGGTGTCGTCGGTCGATTATCTGGAGTCAAGCACCAGTCTGCAGCCGCATCTGCCGCGCTGCCGGGTGCTGCCGCTGGGCATGCCCGACCTGCCCGGCATGCCCTTGCCAGAGCCTCCCGCGGCCGACGCACTACGCATTCTCGCGATCGGGCGTCTCACCTACTACAAGGGCTTCGAACATCTGCTGCGCGCGCTGGTGCAGGTGCCGCAAGCGCGTTTGCAGTTGATCGGCAGCGGCGAAGGCGAGGCGGAGCTGCGGCGATTGGTCGATGCGCTTGGACTGGCGGATCGCGTCAGCCTGTCGGGCCAGGTGGACGATGCCCGCCTGATCCGCGCGCTTGGCGACTGCGATGTGTTCTGCCTGCCCTCGCTGGACCGTGCCGAGTCGTTTGGGCTGGTGCTGCTGGAAGCGATGCGGGCCGGCCGCGCTGTGGTGGCGAGCCGTATCCCGGGTTCGGGCGTCAATGCGGTGGTCGCCGACGGCATCAGCGCGCTGCAGGTGCCGCCGGGCGATGCAGATGCGCTGGCGGCGGCCTTGAATACCCTGGCACTGCAGCCCGAGCTGCGGCTGCGGCTTGGCCAGGCCGGCCGCGTACGCTTCGACGCGCTGTTCCGGATCGGGCAGTGCGCCACGGCGCTGCGCGCGATCTACGAGGAAGCGCTGGCCGAGGCGGCAACCCGAGCATCGGCAGATTGATCTGCGCCTGAACCGGCGGAGGCTTCGGGCGATATCGCGGTGATCGTGTGAGGACGGCGCGGGCGCCAGCCTCGCCACTGCCAGACCACCGCCAGCAAGGGCAGCGGCAGCCACTGCAGCAGGATGCGGTTGATGCTGGTCAGGTTCTGCACCCAGCGGGCGTTGTCGGTAAAACCGAACAGCAGCACCAGGAACACCAGACCGATCAGACTGCCCGCCCACAACAGTCTCTGCACGCGCGCGCCGTCCGCGGCCACCGGCGTCGCCCAGCGCCCCGCGATCACCAGCAGCGGCAGCGCGAACCAGAGCAGATTCCAATGCGGCAACACGAACAGCGTCCAAGCCAGTTCGGGCAGCACCGGATAGGGGCTGAGCGGAGTACTCAGCCAGCTGCCGATCTGCAGCTGTCCGCCGCCGATCACCAGCGGCCCCAGCAGGGGCAGATCAAGCCGCAGCGGCCAGAACGGCAGCACGAAAACCGCAAGGATGGCCGTCAAGGCCGCAGCGCCAAACACCCAGCGCCGCAGCTTTACGGGCGACCAGGCATAGCTGCAGGCCAGCGCCAGGATCAGCATCCACACCAAGCCTTCGCGCTTGACCAAGGGCATCAGCAGCAGGCAGGCCACGGCCAGCACCCAGGAGTCTGGGCGCGCTTCGCCGCTGCAGCCGTGCACCATCGCCAGCGCCGCCACCAGCACCAGCGTGCAGATCCACAGATCGGCGTAGCCAGCGAGCGCCGCGTGCGCGCTCAGCATCGGCAGGCTGGCGAAGGCGAAGGTGGCAGCCAGCGCCAGGCTGGCGCCAAGCTGGGCACGCCTCAGCCCGCTCCACAGGGCGCCAAGCGTGGCCAACCACGCCAGCGGCCAAGCTGCGTGCACGGCGCCGGTGTGCCATGCGCCTGCGGCGCTTGCCATCCACACCGCGATGCCCGCTACCGCGTCGGGATAGTCGGGTGCGTGCACCGGCAGCGTTCGAGTGGGCGCGGCCAGCCATTCGGCGAAATCTGCCGGGGCGCGATATTCGTTCAGCAAAAACCATGCCTGCGCGCGCGCCAGCCAGGTGGTCCAGGCATCCCAGGGCACGGTGGGCAGGCCGAGCGCTTGATGGATGATCAGCAGCACCTGCACGCCCAGCAGCGCCCACAGCAGGCCATGCCAGCGCGGCACGTGCTGATCAAGCACTGAACCAAGCGCCGGCGGCGGCACAAGCCTGAGCTCGCGCTGCCAACGCCATACCGCCAGTGCCCACACGCCGAAGGCGATGAACAGCAGCGGCCCAATCAGCATCGCGAACGCTGACTGCGGCGCCAGACCCAGGCGGGGCAAGCAGGCGCCAAGCACAACCATACCGACCAAGGCTCCACAGCTCCACAGCCAGACCCAGTCGTGAAGTGTGCGCGGACGCGGGCCGAGGGCGGCCAGGCAAGCGGCGGCCAAGCCGGCGGGGGCGAACAAGGCAACCAGTACTGCAAGCCCGGTCATGCGGGCCTCCGCAGTCGCAGCAGTCGAACATCCGGCGCCCGGTAGAGCGTCTGCTGCTGCAGGGGAACCCCTGCCGCTCTCAAGTCGAGATCCGGCGCCTCAGGCGGCAGGTGGTCAGGCTCGATCACCAGCAGGACGAGCTCGGCCCCCGGCGCAAGCAGGGCCAAGGCAGCGATATCGGGCAAACGTGCGGCCGGCACGTCGGTCAACAGGTAGGGCATGTACTGAAGACTGGTGTGGTCGCTCGACCAGACCGCCAGCGGCACACCTGCCTGCAGTGCATTGATACTAGGACGAGCGCCCGCGACCAGACCGGCAAGGCGGGCATGCAGCTGCAGCCCACCGCTCGCCTCGGCCACCGTCGCCTGCGTGTGCAGCTCGATACTGCGACCGGTCAACTGGGCGAGATGCGGCAGATACAGAACCATCCAGCCGCCCACCGCAACAGGCGCGATCCAGCGCAGCCGCGGCGCTGGCGCCAGGCATACGGCACAGACAGCGCAAAGAAATACGAGTAGCGGCAAGGATGGCCCGCCGCGCCCGGCGTAGGCCGCGCCCTCGCCATTGATCGACGACGCCAGCCAGGGACGGTAGGCGAACCACTCCGACAGACTGGTCCGCCAAGCGCTCCACAGGCCGCCGGACAGCAGTCGCACCGCGCTGATCTGCACCTGCGCGGCGGGAGCCGCCGCGATCGCAAGCTTGGAGTCGGGCACGAGCAGGAAGGAGAGGGTCGGCGCTGTTCCCGTCCACGACGGCATTCGCCGTAGCGGGAACACATGCCGCCCCTGGGGCAGTACACGCTGATCGCGCTGACCGCCCTGGGTGATCGAGAGCATCAGGCTGTGTGTGCGAGGCATCGCCTGCACTTCCAGCTCCAGGAACGCCCAATCGGCGGCGTCGACGTCCGAGGTGTCCAGCTGCACCATCGCGTATCCCTGCCCGCTTGCTATGGGCAAGGCCAAGGATTCAACCGTGGGGTTCAGCAAGGCGCGCGAACTCGCCGCGACAAGCTCGCCACCGCGATGCGGCCAGATCACCAGCGCGCATGCCGAGCAGCAAGCGAAAAACAGCACAAGCATCCGAACAACAGGCATAGGCGACGGGCATTCCAAGGCTAGAGCACGCACAGCTCGTGCGACGCAAGCGCAGATCACTTCCGCGCGAAGTCGCTGCCAAACGACGAGGCGTCGAAAGCATAGCAACTGCCGGCGAAGGCGTATGCCCGGCAACGCGCTGCCTGCCTAGATCCCCATGCGCAACGCTTCATCAAGGCGCAGGCCCGCCCCAGCGTGGCGATCCGTGCTTCACCTGCACACAACAGCGCGGCCCGGCAGTGCCGGGCCGCGCTTCCACTACTACATGCTCACGTCGTCAGATCACGGGAACTGCCCGACCTGCTGCGAGACATTCGTCGGCAGCACGCCCAGTTCCACCTGCACGTAGTTGCGCACCAGGTTCTGGATGGTCGTGCTGCTGTGCGGGGTGCCGCTGGTCGCCCAGAACCAGTGGGCGCGCGGGGTGGGTGCGCTGGTGCCCGCGCTGCAGACGTAGTTGCGGGTGACTGCCGCCAGGTAGGCCGAGCTGTCGACATTGCCCCAGCTATGGCTGTCGCCACCGTAGCCGCGGCCGTAGACCTTGGCCATCGTATCCAGCTCGAACAGATGGGTCTGATTCGGCACCAGGCTGATCGGCGCGGTGTTGGCGGTGTCCCAGGCGACGAACATGTCCTGGTGGTGGCTGCTCTGGTTGCCCTCGCGCTTGATCAGGCCGAACAGGGCAGTGATGGTTTCGTTCACCAGATTGCCCTCCAGCAGGGCGCCGGCGGCCGAGCCGTCATTGGCCACCGTGAGGCCGACCTGGGCGGCAGTGGTCAGCACCTGGATGATCGCGGCCGAGTTCCAGTTGGTGGCGGTAAATCCGGACACCGCGACGCCCTTGGAGAACAGGGTGGTCATCGGCGCTGCGCCGGGCGGATCGTACTTCAGCTGGGCCAAGTCCGAGGCGACGGCGCGTGCCTCTTTCGACCACGGGCCGCCGTAGGCCACCTGTTGGCCAACGCGGCTGGCATAGGCCACGCGTACGGCAAGGTCACCCCGGCAGCTCTGGCCGGAGCATTCCACGCCGCCGGGCTGGCCGTTCTGGGTGCACAGCATTCGAACCCGCATGTGGCTGTAGTTGGTGCCCTTGATGCGGTCGACCTCCCAGGTGTGGTGGCGGCTGCGGCGATAGAAGTTGATGTCCTTCGCTGCGCCGCGGGCGGTCACGCTGTAGTTCATCTGCTGCACCTTCTTGACCGGCCAGCCCCAGCTGCTGTTGTGGTTCTGGTTGACCTCGGTCTGCCACGGGTCAGGCTGGTGCGGGAAGGTCAACACGGTCCAACAGGCGCAGGGCTTGAGTGGCCAAGGCTTGATGGTGCCGATCAGGCGGCGCGCTTCGGCGCTGAGCTCCGGGTCGCGCAGTTCCTCGACGTAGTCAAGCAGGGCCACGCCGCGGCTGGCCGGGCTGGCTGCGCCGCGCTCCACTTCAGCCACGATGTGCGGATACGCACGTGCTGCAAATTCGGCGAACACCAGACCGGCGGCGCGCACGGCCGGCTCCCGCTGCAGCGCGATGTAGTCGGCTTCTCGCGCGGACATCAGCCAAGCCAGCACTTCGGCGTCGGTCTGGGATTCGCGCGGCAGCTCGGCCGTGATCTCGGCGTAGGCCGACGGATAGGTCTTGGCCACGTGCTCGAGCAGGGGGCGACCGCCGTACAGCCGGCTCAAGGCTGCGGCATAGGCGTCGATCAGTTCGGGGTGCTGCTCGAAGGCGAACTCCTCGATGCCGGTCACCGGATCGGACCAGCCTTCCAGCACGTCCATCAGGCTGGCGGAGACGGTCCGCTGTTCGGATTCACCGCCCTCGCTCTGGGCAATGACCAGGGGCGAGCCCAGCAGCGCGAACAGGCTGCCAAGGGTCCACAGGATTCGTTGAGGATGGGTGATACGGCGCATGGATCAAGCTCCCGGATAAGTGCAGCCCGTGCCTCCGTAGGCGGGGCTGCAGGCTGGATTCGCTGCGGGATTGCAGCGGCCCAGACGCTATGTGGCTGAACCACTGCGGTCGAGGAACAAGCGGGGAAGAAGATGGGCAAGCACGCGCGGGCGAGTGGGCAGCTTCGGGAGAACTCCGGACGCTCGACCCGGTTCGATCCCGCCAAAACGTGATGGCGATCGAACACAAGCGCGACTTCAGGAGGATTCCAAGCCGCACGCGCCAGCGGATAATGCGCGATGCCTACCCTGCCCTACTGGCGTTTGTCCGCCGTCTACTTCAGCTACCACGCCGCGATCGGCGTGTTCACGCCCTACTTCGCGCGCTGGATGGAAGGCCTCGGCCACGGTGCGTTCGCTATCAGCGCCTTGTTTGCGCTGTGGTACGGCACGCGGATCTTCGGCCCGCCGCTGTTCGCCCATTTCGCCCGCGGCTCGGCCCGGCCAAAGGCATGGTTGCTGGGCGGGCTGTGGGCTTCGGCAGTCGGGTTTCTGGGCTTCTTCGGCGCCGAACACCTGTGGCTGCTGATGGTGTCGATGGCAGTCTTCAGCCTCTTCTACAACGCCATCCTGCCGCAGCTCGAAGCCTTCACCTTGGCCGGGCTGGGTCCGCTCAAACACAACTACGGCCGGGTGCGGCTATGGGGTTCACTCGGCTTCATCCTGCTGGCGGTCGGCTACGGCTGGCTGCTTGAACACGGCCAGGCGCCAGACTTGCCGTGGGTAATGGGCGCAGGAATAGTCGCCACCGCCTTGATCACCCACGCACTGCCCGCGCAGCGACGCATTGAATCGGATGGACCGGTCGTTCACGCCAGCCTGCTGGAGCTGCTGAAGCGACCCGGCGTGGCGCCTTTCATCGCGATCGTGATGCTGACCCAGATCAGCTTCGGTTCGTACTACCTGTTTTTCACCCTGCAGCTGGAGCGCCACGCCCACACCACCGACGTGGTCGGCCAGCTGTGGGGACTAGGCGTGGTCGCCGAGATCGTCCTGTTCATGTATGCCGGCAGCCTGCTGCGCCGGGTCAGCGCCAGCCGCACGCTGCAGATCGCGCTCGGCATCACCGTGCTGCGCTGGCTGGCGATTGCGGTGATGCCGCAGTCGCTGGCGCTGATGATCGTGGTGCAGGCCGCGCACGCGATCGGCTTCGGCGCATTCCATGTCGCCTGCATGCAGCGCATCGTCGAGCTGTTTCCCGAATCCGACCGGATCGGCGCACAAAGTCTGATGTACAGCCTCGGCTCGGGCCTCGGCGGCGTGCTCGGCGCGGTAATCGCGGGCTCGTTATGGAACGCCGGCGGCGGCCAGTGGGCCTTCGCCGCGGCGGCGCTGTTTGCCGCCTTCGGCCTGCTGCCGGCGATGCGCCGCTTCGCTGGTCCGCAGGCCGCTGCCACTACACAGGCTTGATCTGCCCGCCACAGATGTGCAGAATGCGCGGCTCGGGCGGTTAGCTCAGCGGTAGAGCATTGCCTTCACACGGCAAGGGTCGCAGGTTCGATCCCTGCACCGCCCACCAAGAGATTCAACGACTTAGGCCACCCTTGCGGTGGCCTTTTCGTTTTTGCGCGGACAGTTGACGCGAAGGGTCCAACCGCGTTCCGTAAAGCAGGTCGGCAACCGTTGCGCCCAAACTCGCGCACTCGAGCGCGCAGAGCGCGCTCGGCCTCGCGCTGGATCGGACCGAGATAACAGGAATTGAGCCGAGCTCGTACGTCGCAGCTGCATGGGCGATGAAGTGCATGCAAGCAAAAAAGTGGCGCGTCAGTCCTTCGAACTCAACGAGTGTGAAGCCCATCAGACTCAAGAGGTTCAGGGCCCTACGCGCCTACACTCCACGAGACAGTGACGCAGCACGTTATCTCTCATTCTAGGGCGGCTTTGTTCGGAGACTCCCATGCCAAAGCCGTTGCGGGTTCGCCCGCCAGAAACATCTTCCGCCG
>NZ_JBILJQ010000174.1:0-2666 GCF_044377145.1 Aquimonas sp. | reverse complement strand
CCTGCGCTTCGAACGAACGAGCGTGCGGCAGGTGGGCGCCCCAAGCCTTTGCCGTGCTCACCGTGACCCCGAAGGTCGAGGCGACGCCCTCCCAGCCGCCGAAGTGCTGGACCAGCGCTTCCATGGCGATGGGCTTGCCGCGGTTGACGTTGTGCGGGCGTCGGCTAACGCCGCTGCGAAGGCGCTCGATCACCCAGCGCACTTCATCTGGCAGCTCGTGAGCCAGCGCAGTCTTCGACTCGGCAAGCGACTGCAGGTACTGACAGGCGTCAGCAAGCCCGGCTGGCGGTGCGAGGGCCGGCTTCAGTGCCTCTTCGAGCGCACCGATCATGCTGCTGGCCTCGGTCACATCGAGTCCGGCCTCTACCGCTGCCGCGCGCCCGAGCGCGATCAGACCCGCTTCAATGGAGGCGTGCCCTGCCCTGCGGCAGAGCTGGGCCAGGTACTTGGCCTGCTTGGGCGTTCCGTAGTGCACGGCATTGGACATCGGGACGAGCTCGGAGATCGTGGGATTTCCAAGATACGGTCGCAGAAACGCACCTGCTTCCGGAGAACCGTCGGAATCCGAGAGATTTCGGGAAGTTGCCCTCACCCCACGGGATGATCGATTCCCAAGCGCGCTAGCGGAGTTGGTGCCCCCGCCTGGTGCCTCCGCGGGAACAGCGCGGGGCCGGTTGATACGCGCGTGCAGGCCTGCCGGAGGGGAGTGGTAGAGGGATTGGCGTCGACCCCAAGGAATCCGAAGTAACAATTCGATATCAATCGGTCGAGCAACTCATGCACCTGAAGCCGGATACAACACCAGGCTGATTCATGAAACTAGGCTGTCCGTCCCGTCGCAAATTGACGGCGATGGCGACGCGGCTAACTTCTCCGAGTCACCCTCTGGAGTTCTCCAATGCCCACCCCCGACGTGCGTGTGGTTGATCACAGCGAGTTTCCAGCGACAACCGGCGCAGATTTGCTGGCCTTGCTGGTGACACGCGCCGAGATCGAGTCAGGCCAGATCTCGAAGGCACTTTCTTCGCTGATCGCACTGACCGACGAGGTCGACAAGGTTCAGCACTACCGGCGACGACTCGTCCTGTTCGTCCACGGCTACGACCACGATCCCCGCGAGCTCTATCAGATCCCGGAGGCCGTCAGCTGGTTCCGTTCTCTCGCTCGCGAATGGAACGCGTGGATTCACTACCTCGCGTGGGATCTGGACCCGACCCAGCTGGCCATCCTGATTCGCCTCTTGCTCGGCAACGAGGCCTTCACCGAAGCCGCGGTTCTGCGGACGCTTGCCGGCCTTGCCGAGGCGCACGCTCGATTTGGAAGCGTGCATGCGCTCTCCGAGGACCAGATCCGCACCGACATGGAGGAGGCCACGGCAGCGCTGTATGTCTGATCAACTCGACACAGGCGCAAGCCCTGCGCTCGACGGCATCCTGGCGCGGCTGCGCGCCCGTGACCAGCTCCGCTTCCGAGGTGTGCGTGGTGTTCGCGTACTGGATGGACGTGAGAAGAAGCCCACGATCATCGATGAGCCGGCAGGCGCGCTACGCAAACCCCGCGCCGACGTCGAGCACGTGGTGGCTGATCTTCAAGCCCCGGGCATAGTGTGCAGCGGGTCGCTTATTCCGGGTCGGGCTGGCAGCCTGATCGTGCACCGGCTGGCCGGGGCCTCTGCATGAGCTCGCGGGCCGCTTGGACCAAGCTGCTCTCAGAGAGGGACGTGGTCGTGGCACCTCCGCCCGCTGCGACTTCACGCCGGCCTGCGAGCAGCGTTCGGACACCTCCGACTCAGCGCGCGGAGCCGCAGCCCAGTATGCATTCGACACCTGCGGAATGCACCGCGGCGCCCGAGGTGCAGGTGCTCACGATTCGCGCCCAGGGCAAGCCGACCATGGTCAGCTCTGACCGCTACCGGAAAAGGCCCGCCGTGCTGCGCTATCGAGCGTACGCCGACCACCTACGACTGCTCGGCGCCGTGCTGCCCGAGTCCTATCTCGTGATCGCCTACTTCGCCATGCCAGCGAGCTGGTCAAACGCTGAGCGTCGCCGGCGCGATCTCACCCCGCACCAGGTGAAGCCGGACGGCACCAATATCCTCAAGGGGATCGAGGACGTGCTCTGTCCGCATGGAGATCAACAGCTTTTCGACGGCCGGTTTCGCAAGGTATGGGCCCATGCCGATCGCATCGTCATCGTCGACACGCGTGCAAGGCCGATCAGTGAGATCGACCTGCATGAGTGGGCGCCCGGCCGCGAGGCGGAGACTCAATCAGGGTTCGGTCGAAGGGGCCCGCACTTCAGCACGGAGTAACCAATGCACAACCGCTTTGCCCCTACCCTGCGCGCCGATGGCACCGTCTACCGCTCCGAGCTGCGCGACCGCGGCTGGACGCCCTCCATGATCCGCACGTTTCTCGGGGATCCAGAACATGCGAGCATCCGCCGACCCTCCGGCACCACCGCGGCGGCAGCCCGTTGGTCAATGGACCGCGTACTTGAAGCGGAACAGAGCGCGGAGTTCGCCGCGGCCCTGCAAATGGCGCAGGAGCGAACTGCTCGCGGCAGGGCCACGGCCACCAAGCGAAAGGAGCCTGTGATCGAGTGGGCGCGGACTGTACCGATCGCACTGCGACGCGTGAGCTGTGCCGAGCTGGAATCGTCGGTGA